>JBCCHV010000012.1 GCA_039028635.1 Acidobacteriota bacterium | reverse complement strand
GGCGGTGGCGTAGCCGCCGCGACGGGAGAGGAGGCCCAAGAACCGCGCTTCTTGGGCCGGAGCGGGACGCGTAGTCAGGGGCGCGTAGCCCCTCTCGGAACAAACAGCTAGCAGGCGCTGGAAAAGTCGCGAAGCGGACTTTTTCAGCAGCCTGCTAGCAGGCTGCTACTGAGCTTCGAAAGTGTCGCTGCCGCTCAAGCGATCGGCCAGGGAGCGGCCAGTGAGGACGAAGAGCAGCGGCAGACCGCCGAGGGCCACCGTCATCCAGCCGGCCAACCAACGCAGACCGGTCTGCCCGAAGGTGAGCGGTTGGTCGCGACCGGCCCGAGCGACGACGCCGGCCAGCACCATGCCCGGCGTCTGGCCCCAGAAGGCCAGGCTGACCACCGAGTAGACGAAGGAAAAAACCGTCAGAAACGCGGCGAAGGCGAGGCCATGGCGCCAGACGTCGGTCGGCCCCCCGAGGAAAGCCGAGCCGAGCAAGCAAACGGCGAGCACCGTCGACAGCAGCAAGGCGTCGGCGACCACGGCGATCAGTCGCGCCCGCAGGGGCGCGGCGACGGGCTCCGAGGGCGCAGCGGGAGCCGGTGCCGGATAGGACAGCGCAGGCTCGGCTTCGGCCGGCACGGTGGCCGACTCCGCAGGCCCGGCCGGCGCCGCGAACAGCTCGTCTTCTGACAGCGCCGCCGGCGAGTCCTCCGGGAACAGCGGCAGCTCTTCGAGCTCCTCGAGAGCCAGGCGATCGGCCGCGGTCATCGCCGGAGGAGCCTCCGGCACCGGGGCCTCAGGCACCGGCGCCTCGGGCTCGAATCCCCGCGCCGGTGGCGCCTCGAGCTCGATGGGCTCGATCTCGAGCGGACTCGCCTCGGCGAGATCCGACTCACCGGTCGCTGACTGTGGAGCCTGCGCTTCCGGCGGCTCGGGAGGTGGCGCGTCATCGCCGTCTTCTCCCCGCATTGGGAGGTCGAACAGCCAGGGATCGTCTCGCCGCTCGCTCATCGGCGCCCTCAGCGCAATGGTAGGTACTTGACGTAGATGCGGTAGAGCAAATCCTTGGTTTCGCCGTTGTAGGCCTCGGCGAACAGGCTGTGACGCTGAATCACCGGCTCGCCGGGAGTCAACGCCAGCGCCTCGCGGAACTTCTCGGCCGCATTCTTGGCGTCGCCGCGCTGCAGGTCGGAGACCGCCAGGTTGTAGTACGAATCGGTGATCAGGCGCCGCAGATCCGGGTTGGTCGGATCCTCCTGGTGGAGTCGCCAGAGCTCGGGCAGGACGAACTCGTACTCGCCCTCCTCGAACATCACCACCCAACGCCGAATCGGCTCGAGGCGCCGCTCGATCTCGCCCTCGAGATCGAGCTCTTCGCCTTCGAGGGGAGCCATCGCGCGCGCCTCTTCGAGATACTCGCGGGCCCACAGGCTCTGGCGAGCGTCGAGCTGTTCGCGGGCCGCGGCGAGAAGCGCGGAGCGGGCGGCAAGATCGATCTCCGGCGCCGGCTCTTCGACCACCTCTTCGGCGACCGGGCTCTCGGCCTCCTGGCTCTCCGCCTCCCACTGTGAGATCAGCGCCTGTGCGGCATCGTACTGCGGCGCCACCGGCGGCATGCGACGCAGCATCTGGATCGCCACCTGAACCTTGCCCTCGTCGTGCAATCGGGTCGCCCGTGCGATCGGGTCCTCGGCCTGCGCCACCGGTGCTTCCTCGCGGGCGTTGGGGAACAACCGCTGGCGATTCTGGAACAGGAAGAAGAGCAGGGCGCAAGCCAGAACGAACACCGCCGCACCGATCATCAGGAATCGCCGGCTGGCCCCACCGCTGGCCTTGACCGGCGCCGGCGCGGCTTCCGGTGCCGGAGGCGGCGGCGGAATCGGAACCGCCGAGGTGGTCGGATTGCCGAGCGGCAAGTCGGCATTTTCGTCGATGCTCGGCAGCAGAGGATCCTCCACCGCCACCGGACCGGAAACCGGCTGCACCGGCCGCGGCGTGATCGCCGGCATGCCACCCTCGGCCATTTGGTCGAGGTACTCCCGCGCCGTCAGGTGCGTCGGCTGCAGCTCGAGGACCTGCTGCAGGCCCTGCTGAGCGGCCGCCGTGTCGCCAGCCTCGAGGCGCATCACCGCCTCGTGGAAGACCTCTTCGACCTGGCGCTCACGCTCGGCCTTGAGGCGACGTGCCTCCTCGATCCGGCGCGAAGCCTCGTCGTGGTCGACATCGATCAGGAAAATCCGCGACCAGGCATCGATCGCGGCCTGATAGTCGGCCTGCTGGAAGGCGGCATCGCCCTCGGCCAGCAGGCCTTGAATGCGCTCGGCCCCTTCGGAGCGGTTGCCGCCGGAGAAAACCGGCGGTAACTGACTCGACGGGATGGCGACGGTGGCATCCCCCGTCACCGGCGGCGCGGCCGCCGGCTCGGTAAAGGAGGTCATCGGCGGAGCTTCGATCTCGAGCACCTCCGGCTCCGCCTCGGGCGCCGTCAGGTCGAGGCCCGCCAGGGGATCTTCCACCGGCATCGGCACCCGGATGCGATCGCGGAGGGAATTCAGTCCGGGATGGCTGGGATCGAGACTCTCGGCCTTCTCGAAAAAGCTCTGAGCACTCTCATGGTCGTCCGTGTCGAGGGCTTGGCGAGCCGACTCGAGGAACTTCTGAACGTAGGGTGCCGATTCCCGGCGGTTGGTCGCCGCCTCCACCAGGGCGCTGACCCGACCATCTTCCAGCAAGTCCGCCGGAGCGCGCTGGGCCAAAGCCAGCAAACCCGAGAAATCGCGTCGCTCGAGCATCTTCGACAGCGCGCCCTGTAGATCCTCGGCAGTCGCCGGAACCGGCGGCTCGTCGCCGAGGTCGAGGTCGTCGAGGTCGCCGAACAGAGCCTCCGCCTCTTGCACCTTGGCGGCTCCCGAATCCGACAACGGCGAACGCAGGCTCGAGACATCGACCGGTCCGGTATTGCCGGCGAGGATTTTCTGCAGCTCGCGTGCGGGCTCGAACCGTGGATCCATGCGCAAGATGAAGTCGCATCCCAGGGAGGCTTCCTTACGCTTGCCTTCGCTGGCCAGATCGAGGGTCTGCTCGAAGGTGGTCGTAATGCGCTTGCGGACGTCGGGCGAGAGGGAAGAGTTGCCGGGGTAGCTCATGGGAATGGGGGCTCTCCAGGCTGACGATTGCCGACCGGGCCACGAGGTCTCGAACCTGCGACCGCCCTCCAGGGCCCCGGCGAGCACACGCTCCTCCGAGTGATGTCAGCAACCCGCACCGCCGTCATCGTAGCAGAGCCGCTGGACCGGAACAACGCGCCTGCTTGCTATAGTTTGCCCTTGCTCGAGTGTGTTCCCAACATCAGCGAAGGCCGCCGTCCGGAGGTCATTCAGCGACTGGTGAAGGCGGTTCGTCGCCCCGGCGTCCAGCTTCTCGACCACTCGTCGGACCCGGATCACCATCGCTCCGTGCTCACCCTCGCGGGCGCACCGGGCGCGCTTCACGGTGCCCTTCTCGACCTCTACGAGGTCGCCATCGAGACCATCGACCTCGGGCGCCACGATGGCCGCCACCCGCGCCTGGGGGCGGTCGATGTGGTGCCCTTCGTGCCCCTCGGCGAAGCGACCATGGCCACCGCCATCGCCACCGCGACGGACCTCGCCGAAGCCGTCGCCCAGCGCTTCGACTTACCGGTCTTCCTCTACGAAGAGGCAGCCCGACACAGCCGGAGGAGTGCCCTTCCGGAGATCCGCCGAGGCGGCTTCGAAGGGCTGCCGGAGCGCCTTGCGACGACCGACGGAGCACCCGATTTCGGCCCGCCGCGGCGCCATCCGACGGCCGGCGCCACGGTGATCGGAGCCCGTCAATTCCTGGTCGCCTTCAACCTGGTCCTGGAAAGCGATGACCTCGCCCTGGCGCGCCGCATCGCCAGACGCCTGCGCGAGCGCGACGGCGGCCTGCCGGGAGTCCGCGCCCTCGGCATCGCCGTGCCCACCCAGGGAAGGGTCCAGGTGAGCGTCAATCTGATCGCTCCGGAAAGGACCTCCCTCGCCACGGTGGTCGCCGAAGTGCGCCGCCTGGCCGCCGCCGAAGGCGTCGACCTGGCCGACAGCGAGCTCATCGGCCTGCTGCCGCAGCGCGTGCTCTACGACGCCGCCCGCCAAGCCCTCGGCCTGCCCGCCCTCGACGAGGCTCAGGTGGTGGAAGCCGCCATCGCCCGCCGCCGAAGCTGATTCAGTCGTCGCCGAGGGCCGCCACCAGGCGACGCGGCAAGTCCTCGAAGGAACCCGAGGACATGGTCACCAGGACATCGCCGGAGCGGGCCTGGTCGAGAACCGCCGCCAGCAACCCATCGACCGAGTCGAAGGCCCGAGCCGGAGTCCCGGCGCCGGTCATCTCAATCGCCAGGGCGGCGAAGTCGATGCGCTCTTCGCGACTCAGCCTGCCAGCGTGAAAGGTCGGTCCGAAGTACACCACGTCGGCCTCGACGAAGGCCCGACGGTAGGCGGGCAGCAGAAACTCCCGCGCCGCCGTCAAGCTGCGCGGCTCGTAGAGAGCGATCAGCCGTCGCGAGCCGTAGCGGGCGCGCAGACCGGCGAGGGTACGCTCGACCGCCGTCGGATGGTGCGCGAAGTCGTCGACCACGGTGACGCCGGCTCGCTGGCCGATCTCCTCCTGGCGCCGCTGGACACCCCCGAAGCAACCGAGGGCGTCGCGCACCACCGCCGCCGGCAGGCCGTCGGCCCGCGCCACCGCCCAAACCGCCAGAGCGTTCTCGACGTTGTGCAGGCCCGCCATCGGCAGGAGAACATCGAAGACCTCGTCGCCCTCGCGAATCTGGAAGTGGGAACCCTCGGCCGATTCCTCGACCCCGGCGAGGGGAGCGAGGTCGTTGCCGGCACCGAGACCGTAGAAGATCACCCGGCAGCGGGCGCGCGACGCCAAGCGTCGAACCTCGTCGGAATCGCCGCAGAGCACCGCCAGGCCATCCTCCGGCACCAGCTCGAGAAGACGACCGTAGGCGTCGCGCAGGGCATCGAAGTCGGGGTAGAGGTCGGCGTGGTCGTACTCGACGGCGGTGAGGATGACGGTCTCCGGCCGATAGTGCAGAAACTTCGCGCCGCGATCGAAGTAGGCGGCGTTGTACTCATCGCCCTCGATCACGAAGCGCTCGCCCCGCCCGGCCCGGAAGCTGCCGTCGAGGCCGCTCGGCACCCCACCGATGAGGTACCCCGGATCGGCCCCTCCCTGGGTGTACACCCACGCCGCCAACGAGGTGGTGGTGGTCTTGCCGTGGGTTCCAGCGACCACCAGCGGCTGGCGCCCGGCGAGGAAGAAACGGCCGAGCGCCTCGGGCATGGAGATGCGCTCCAGGCCGAGGGCCTCGACCGCCTGTGCTTCGGGATTGTGGCGCGGCACCGCGTTGCCCACCACGACCAGATCCGGCGGCGGCTCGAGGTGGCTCGGGTCGTAGCCCACCAAGGGCTCGATGCCCGCCCCTTCCAGCAGTGTGCTCATCGGCGGATAGAGGGGACCATCGGCACCCCGCACACGATGGCCTTGCTCTTGCAGTAGACAGGCGAGCGGCGCCATTCCGGTGCCCCCGATGGCGATGAAATAGAGATCTAGGGGACGTTCCACAGCTACCGGCACACCCCACCCATCTCGAGAAAAGCCCTGATTTCAAGCATTATGACGTCCCGATCCGAATTTCGAAGGAGCTAGGCCCATGAATCGCGTCCTCAACCCCGCCATTTTGACACTCTGCATCGCGTTTCTGCTAGCCGGTGTGACCGTTGCCCAGGACGCCACCGGCGGTCCGAAGATCGTCCTGCCCGAACCGATTCACGACGCCGGCGTGACCCCCAAGGGCGAAAAGATCGCCCACGAGTTCGTGCTGCGCAACGAAGGCGCCCAGGAGCTCGAGATCGTCGACGTTCGCCCCGCTTGCGGCTGCACCGTCGCCGAGTTCGACAAGAGCGTCGCCCCCGGCGGCGAAGGCAAGATCCACGCGGTCCTCGACACCACCACCTTCGCCGGCCCGATCTCGAAGGGCATCACGGTGCTGACCAACGACCCGGTGAGCCCCCGTCTGCAGCTCGCCATCAAGGCCGACGTGCAGCCCTACCTGTTCGTGCAGCCGGGCTTCGCGCGCTTCATCGCGCCCCAGCACAGCGACGCCGGTAGCGTCGAGCAGATCCTCTTCACTCGCACCTTCGAGAACCTCGAGGTGGTGAAGGTGGAAACGCCGTACGATTTCATGACCGTCGACTACCGCCAGGCCACGGAGCAGGACGATCCGCGCGAGAACGCCGTCGGCAACCAGTATGTGTTCAACTTCAACATGGACTACGACAAGGCGCCGATCGGCACCATCGCCGACTACGTCACCATCCACACCAACCATCCGGATCAGCCGATCATCAAGGTGCCCGTCTCCGGCTTCGTGCGGCCGATGATCGCAGTCTCTCCGCAGGAGGCCGACTTCGGCGAGATCACCGCCGGCGAGGAGCGCCAGGCGAGCATGGTGATTCGCTCCTTCGCCATTGAAGAGATCGAGCTCACCGGCGCCGAGTCGACGGTCCCGGGCGTCGAGCTCGACATCACGCCGATCGAAGAGGGCCGGCGCTTCAACCTCAGCATCACCCTCAAGCCGGAGCTGCCGAAGGGCGAGTTCGACGGCAAGATCAAGATCACCACCAACAGCAATCGCAAGCCGATGATCGAGGTGCCGCTGCGCGGTAGCGCGATCTAGCAGTCTGCTGAACAAGTCGCGCTGCGACTTGTTCAGCGCCTGCTAGATATTCGTTTCAAGGGGGGCTAAAGGCGCCCCCCTCGAGCCAACGCACAGGTCGTTGGCTCTCACCCCCGACCTCGGCGCCGAAGGCGCCGCCTCGCGCTTTCGCGCTCGGAAGCAGGCTGCTGAGTTAGCAGCCTGCTTCTTGTTTGCGGCGTTTTCTTGAACAGCTCGAGGCGCCACCCTTTAGCCTACGCGCCCCGGATTCGCACAGGTCGCGCCCCTCGCGCTTTCGCGCTCGGAAGCGGGCTGACGAACTTAACGGCCCAGTTCTTGCTACCGATCTCTCAGGATTCTCGCGACACCAACCCGACAGGCCCGGTCCGACTCACGGCTCGAGGGCCGCTCGGACCACGACCTCAGGGTTCGGCGCCGGCTTCTTCTAGGCGGCGTTCTAGCTCGAGGCTTTTCTCGAGCTCGAGGCTGTCGGCGGTTTCGCGCAGCTTGTCGGCGATGGCGCGCTCGACCCAGGCGATGCGCTCGTCGATCAAGCGCCGCAGCTCAGCTTCGGCGGGCATCGCCGAGTCGAGGGGCTGGCGCTCGGCGCGCGGACGCCAGGGACTGAACTGGCCGCGCAGGGCGTCTCGGGTCTCGGCTCGAGCGGCCTCCGCCTCGACCGCCCAGGCGAGATCGAGCATCGAGGCATCGAGCGCCTTGAGCAGCTCGTCGAGGGTACCGAGGCTCGGCTGGTGGGTGCCGTTCTCGTACTCGCTCAGCCGCCCCTGGCGAATACCGGCCGCCTTCGCCACTTCGGCCTGACTGCGCGGTCCGCGAAGGCGCCGCAGACCCAAACCGACTCGATCAAAACCCGTCATCTCTGTGATGGTAGGGGTCACCCCAACGACCCGTCAAGGCGAATATCTCGAAAATGGACCGGCATTCGTGAGATATCACCAGCGACTGAGATAGTCGCCATCTCAACCGTTGCCGAGCCGAGCGAGTCCTACGGCGCCCCCCAGAGGTCGCCCTCGTCTTTGGCCGGCGCCGCCTGGCGCCGGCCCTTGCCGCGCACCAGCTCGACCTCCGCCATCACCGGCTCCAGGGCCTCGCGCTGCAGGCGGGCCAGGTCCGAAATACCGCCGAGGGCGAGATCGAGCAAAGCATCGAGCTCCGAGCGATGGAAGGCCCGGGTCTCCCCGGTTCCCTGGATCTCGATGATGTTGTCGTTCTGGGTCGCCACCACGTTCATGTCGACGTCGGCCACCGAGTCTTCGACGTACTCGAGATCGAGCAAGGGTCGACCGCCGACCACGCCGACGGACACCGCCGCCACCTGTGAGGTGAACGGCCAGGCCGAGATGTCACCGGTCAGGTAGAGGTGGGCAAAGGCCTGGGCGAGGGCGACGTAGGCGCCGGTGATCGCCGCCGTGCGGGTGCCACCATCGGCTTGAATGACGTCACAGTCGATCAGCACCGAGCGGTCCGCAATGGCGCTGCGGTCGACGACCGCCCGCAAGCTCCGCCCGATCAAGCGCTGGATCTCCGAGGAACGCCCGGAAGGCCGACCGCGCGACACCTCTCGCGTCGAGCGGGTCGAGGTGGCGCGCGGCAGCATGGCGTACTCGGCGGTCACCCAGCCCTGGCCCTTGTCGCGCAGGAAAGGCGGTACCCGATTCTCCACCGAGGCGGACACCAGCACCCGGGTATCGCCCATGTCGATCTGGGCCGAGCCTTCGGCGTGTTTCATGGCTCCGACTTGGATGCGCACCGGGCGCAGGGCATCGGCGGCACGACCCGCCGGGCGAACGACCTGATCTCCGCTGGCTTCGCTCATCGCTCTATCGTATCTCCTGGAGCGGTGACGTCGACCCAACGCAGAGACACCTCGGACTCGCCGAGAATGCGTCCAGCAAACCCTCCGAAGCTCGACTCACCGTCGCTGACGAAGAGCTCGAGGGAGCCGCGACCGGCCGCAGCCTCGACCCGATCGCCGGATTCCCTTCCGAGCGCCCCGGCCACCGTCTCCGCCACCGCCTCGGCCGAATCCACCAGCGTCACGGTGTCGCCAGCCACCCGCTGCAGTAGAGGCCTCAACAGTGGATAGTGGGTACAGCCCAGCACCAGGGTGTCGGCCTGCCAGGCCAGGAGAGGCTCGAGATAGCGCCGGGCCACCTGCTCGGTCACCGGATCGTCGTGCCAGCCCTCTTCGACCAGCGGCACGAACAGAGGACAGGGCCGGCTGTCGACGGCAAGCTCCGGTCGCGCCGACCGCAGGGCTCGTTCATAGGCACCGGAGGCCACCGTCGCGCGGGTGGCGAGCACCCCCACGCGCCCGTCGGAAACCGCCGCCGCCTGCTCGGCTCCGGGCTCGATCACTCCCCACACCGGCACCCGGGCGGCGAGATGATCGAGGGCCAACGCCGAGGCCGTATTGCAAGCCACCACCACCCCGCGCACTCCCTGCGACAGCAGAAAGTCGACGTTGCGGCGGGTGTAGCGGCGAACCGTCTCCGCAGACTTGTTGCCGTAGGGCAGTCGAGCCGTGTCGCCGAGGTAGACGATCGGCAGCGCGGGCAGGCGTCGGCGCAGGGCGGCGACCACCGTCAGCCCTCCGATGCCGGAATCGAACACCCCGATCGGGCGGGGATCGGACGAGCTCACCGGCTCTGCGCTCCGACCCGAGACCACCGTCCAGGGTCGGCCGCGGAGCCGTCGGCGGTCACCGCAGCCATCAGGGCTGGCGCTCGATCAGATCCGGCGCCGCCCCCAGCGGCCGAGAGGTGTCGAGGTGGCCGGAAAAGGTCAGCCCTTGCTGGCCTTCCCAGAGCAGCACCACACGACGCGCTTCGGGGACGTTGAGGGCGATGGTGTTGACCAGGCTGTAGACGGTCTGGATCTCCTGGTGGGAGCCCGCCGCGGGCTCGAGCTCGCCTTCTTCGGCGGGCTCGAGGTCGACGAAGGCGACGCCATCGACAGTGAGGTAGACCCCGGCGACAGCGACCGCGAAATCGAACACCGGCAGGTGGCCGTCCTGCTCCGGCCCCCCCAACAGGGCGGCCAGCAGGGTGCGAATGCGAGCTTCCGGCTCGCCGGCGAGGTCGAGCTCGCGCTCCTCCGGAAAGAGGCGGCCCCCGGGACCGGGGAAGTAGAGCGACGACGCGGCCCCCGAGGCCACCGCCACCGGTGCATCCGTCACCTCGTCCAGGGGTGCGTCGCTCCCGCCGCAGGCACCGATCAAAAGCGCGATCGCCGCCAGCGCCCAGCGCCAGCTCACTCGGCGGGCTCCTCGCGAGCCTCACGGCCTTCGGTCAGCGCCCGGAACCGCACCACCGCCCGCGTCACCGCATCCACCAGCTCAGCGCGATAGGCGGCATCCTGCAGCTTGCGCTCCTCCTCCGGGTTGCTGATGAAACCCAGCTCCACCAGCACCGCCGGCATCGCAGCCCCCATCAGGACTCGAAAGGGCGCCTGCTTGACGCCACGATCGCGCAGGCCGAGGGCGCTGTTGAGCTCCTCTTGGATCAGCGCCGCCAGCCGCTGGCTCTCCGCCAGATGCTGGCTTTGGGCGAGATCCCACAAAATGAGCTGGAGATCGTAGAGCGGGTCGCCGACATCGCCGACCTCGGCCGGCACCTCCTCGGCTCCCCGGTTCTCGACCTCGGCGGAACGCGCCGCCCGGGCATCGCTGGCCTGCAGGCTGAGGAAGTAGGTCTCGGCACCGTGGGCCCCACGGCCACCGGCCACCGAGTTGAGGTGGATCGAGATGAAGAGATCCGCCTTGTTCTGGTTGGCGAGCGCCGTGCGGGTGTCGTGGGCGAGATCGACATCCTCGTTGCGGGTGAGAAGGACCCGCACCGGCAAGCGCGCCTCGAGGCGACTCTTGAGGGCCCGGGCGAGGAGCAGAACGAGCTCCTTCTCGTGAATTCCGGAGGGGCCCGAAGCACCCGTCTCACTGCCACCATGGCCGGGGTCGAGGACGATCGTGCGCAGCCCTTCGGAACGCCGCGGCGGCGCCATCGACGCCGCTCCCGGCAAAGACGACGTGCGCGGTGCCGAGGGATGGATGTCGAACACCACCCGGAAGGGCGACTCCAGGGTGTAGCTTTCGTAGGTCGCCTCGGTGGCGAGCTCGAACACCACCTGGCGCTCTTCGAGGCGGATGTCGCGCACCAGGGGATCGCGCCCCTCGAAACGCCAAGCGCTGGGCGCCAGGCGATCGTCGAGGAGCTCGAGCACCGCCCCCGCCAGGCTGTCCCGAATGCGGTAGCGCGGCGCCTCCGGGAACTGCAGAACGACGGTGGTCAAGCCTTGCAGATTGACCACGTCGACGGCCACCGGCAGCTCGCGAGCGCCGCGCCGCTCGATCACCAGCCGCGACTCGGCGTCGTTCCAGGCGAAGCGGTAGCCCAACACATCGCCGAAGGTGGCGCGCAGGAACGCCAGCGGGACTTGAACTCCCTCGGTGCCGAGGGTCGGCGCCGGTAGCAGCGGCACCAGCTCCTGATCGTCGATCAGCAGTGACTCGCTGTCGCTCCCGAAGACGTACTGGCGCTCGTCGAGGGTCAGGCGCCAGCCATCTCCCAGGGGGGCCTTCTGTAACTCTCCGCCGAGGCGTTCGACCAAAGGAGCAAGGGCGAACAACGGACCCTCCGCCGTCACCACCGTCGGGACCGACCACGAGGGCGCCGACGAGACTCCCTGAGCGGCGAGAGGAGAGCTGAGAAGAACCGCCAAGACGAAGGCGAAAAGGAACCTGCGAAGACCGTTCACGCTCGCAAGAATACCATCGCCAGCGGAGCCGGCGGCGGCGATTCGGCTGCCGGTATGCTGGCCCGGACACAGCATCCGAAAAACCTTTCGTGAGACCGAATGTGATGAATCGCGAGCCAAGCCGTCATACCCTCCCGTTCCTGCTGATCGCCCTCCTGGGACTCGCCGCCGGCGGCGCTGCCGCGCCACCGAGCCAGAAGGCAAATCCGGATCCCCGCTGGACCGTGGAGGACGTCATCCGAGCGGAAACGGCGCGCGACTGGACCCTCAGCGCCGACGGCCGCTTCGCCGCCTGGGTGCGCTCGCGGATCGCAGGCAAGGGCGACGACGAGAAACGCTCCGCCAACCTCTGGCTGAGCCCACTCGCAGACGACGGCGAGGCCTACCCGTTGACCCGCGGCAAGCACCGGGTCAAGGCCCCCCGGTTTTCTCCCGACGGCCGCCACCTGGCCTTTCTGTGGAGCCGGCCACTGCCGGATGCCGGCGAGAAGGATCCCGCTGGACAGCTCTGGGTGCTACCCCTGCGCGGCGGCGAGCCCTGGCCGGTGACCCGCTTCGACCGTCCGATCGCCGACTTCCGGTGGCGCGACGACGAACGCTTGGTGGTGGCCGCCGCCGAGAGCCGCAGCGCCGACGAGCGCCAAGCCAAGGAGCGCGCCGACACCACCGAGGTGGTCGAGGACCGCGAGCGCACGCCGCCGGTGCGGCTCTATGGCGTCGACCTCGATGGCGAGGTCTCGCGGCTGACCGAGAACCGCCACTGGATCGACTCCCTGAGCGTCTCCCCGGACGGTCGCTGGGCGGTGGTCACGGAGCAGCAGAGCCTGTCCTTCGGGTTCGACGGCAAAACGCCTCCCAAGACCTTTCTGGTCGACCTCGCGACCGGCACTTTGACGGAGCGCTTCGCCGATGGCCGGCTGCGCCCCTACAAGGTGCGCTGGGCGCCGAACAGCCGGGGCTTCTATCTTGCCAACGAGTTCAGCAGTCACCCGATCTACCGCACCGCCACGGTCACCGAGCTGCACTTCCACCATCTCGAAAGCGGGGTCACGGAGGCCGTCGATCTCGGCGAGCGCGGCCTCGGCGGCGACTACCACCCGACCGCCGATGGAGTGATCGCCCTGGTCGCCGACGGCGTTCGCTATCGCCCGGTGCTCGCCACCGTCGGCGGTGAGCCGCCTCGGAACATCACCGGCACCCACGTGCGCAACCTCGACCGCTGGGCCCTGGCGGCCGACGGTCGCACCGTGGTGTACTCCACCTCCTCGGTGGTCTCGCCACCGCAGCCGTTCGTGGCACAGCTCGCCGGAACCACCCTCAGCCGAGAGCGACCGCTGGTCGAGCTCAACCAGCGTTGGCGCGGTAAACCCACCGGCCGGCGCGAAGTGTTGCGCTGGCAGGGCGCCCTCGGCGATGAAGTCGAGGGCATCCTGTCCTATCCCCTCGATTGGCGGGAAGGGCGCCGCTACCCGCTCATCCTCGACATCCACGGCGGCCCCACCGGCACCGACATGGACCGCTGGAGCGAGCGCTGGCCGACCCCCAACATCCTGTGGCGCCAGCAGGGTGCCTTCATCCTGCAGGTCAACTACCACGGCAGTGCCGGCTACGGCCTGGCCTGGGCGGAGTCGATCGCCAACCGCTACTACGAGCTCGAGATCCCGGACATCGAGGCCGGCGTCGACCTGCTGATCGAGCGCGGCCTGGTCGATGCCGACAGGCTCGGCACCAGCGGCTGGTCGAACGGCGGCATCCTGAGCGCCGAGCTGATCACCCGCACCCAGCGCTATCGGGCGGCCTCCGTCGGCGCCGCCGATGTCGAGTGGTTCAGCGACTGGGGCTGGGTCGACTTCGGCGCCACCTTCGACAACTACTACTTCGGCGGACCGCCCTGGGAGCGCGTCGACCACTACCTCGCCAAATCGCCCTTCTTCCGCCTCACCGAGGTCACCACGCCGACCCTGGTCTTCACCGGCACCGAGGACCGCAACGTGCCGCCGCACCAGTCCTGGTCCCTGTTCCGTGCCCTGCAGCAGATCGGAAAAGCCCCGACTCGGCTGGTGATCTTCCCGGGCGAGCCCCACGGATTGCAGAAAATCGCCCACCAACGACGCAAGATGGAGGAAGACCTCGCCTGGTTCGACCGCTACCTGTTCGACCAGGTCCGCGAAACCCAACCGGCGCTGCTGCCGGACAGCCCGCTGGCGGCCCTCCTCGAGCGCGCGACGGCCGCTCGCCGCGGCGCCGCTTACGGCCGCCAGATCGGCCCCCGTCTGATCCCCGAAGCGGTGCCCTTCCGCCAGCTACAGGTGGCGAGGTTCGAAGTCACCCGCGCCCAGTGGGCCGCCTTCGAACCGAGCCTCGAGGTGGACCCTCTTGAGCACAATCTGCCGATGACCGGAGTGTCCTTCGAGCGTGCCCAGGCCTACGCCGCCTGGCTCGCCGAAGTCACCGGCGAGGCTTGGCGCCTGCCGACCTTGGCGGAAGCCCGCGCCCTCGCCGCCGCCGCCGGCAGTGACGGCAACACCTTCGAGCACTGGGCCGGCTACGCCCCCAATCCCGACGACCGGCGCCGCCTCGAGGCGCGCCTCGGCGCCGCCTTCGATGGGCAGACGGCGCCCCTGCTGCTGTCCGTCGGCAGCCTCCCCGGCCACGGCGACCCCGCCCTCTTCGACCTCGACGGCAACGCCGCCGAGTGGGCGATCGGCGAGGACGGGGAAGGCGTCGCCCACGGCGCCAGCGCCGATCGCGCCTCGGACCCGCGAACCGACAGCCCGGGCGAGGCCGCGCCCCTCTACACCGGCCTGCGGGTGGTTCGCAACGCCGACTGAGCCGGCAGCGGCTCGGACGAGCCCGCACCTTGCCGAATGGTAAGGTCCCGGCAAGGTTCGGATGAGCCGGCCACGGCATCCTCGCTGGTGGCAATCGGCAGACCCTGGACCCGTCGTTCACCGGCTTTCCCGGTCGCCGCTCGACAGCAAACCCTCGATCCGCGAAGAGGAGTTTTCCGAGTGCTGCGTGTTCTGGTGGTCGAAGACGACCAAGCGACGTCCGACTTCCTGGTCAAAGGCCTACAGCAAGAAGGCTATTCCGTCGAGCAGGCGGCGAACGGCGAGGAGGGCTACTACGCCGCCCGGGACTTCGCCTTCGACGTCGTCATCATGGACGTCATGTTGCCCGGCTTGGATGGCCTGGCGGTGCTCCGTCGCCTGCGCCAGGACGAGGTCGACACCCCGGTGCTGGTACTCAGCGCCAAGAGCGACCTCGACGACCGCATTCGAGGCCTCAGGGCCGGCGGCGACGACTACCTGACCAAGCCCTTCGCCTTCGCCGAGCTAGTGGCGCGGCTGGAAGCCTTGGTGCGGCGATCCGGGAGGGTCGAGCTGGCTCCCAAGCTGACCCTCGGCGAGCTGACCCTCGACCACGAGCGCCATCAATTGTTCGTGCGCGGCCGGCAGGTCGAGCTGCAGCCGGGCGAGCTCAAGCTGCTCGGATACCTGATGCGCAATCGTGGCCGCGTGGTCTCGAAAACCATGATCTTGGAGTATGTCTGGGGCTACGGTTTCGACCCGCAGACCAACGTCGTCGAAGCCAAGATCTCGCGCCTGCGCACCAAGCTGGCGGGGCACACGTCGCAAGCCCTCATCCGGACCGTCCGCGGTTTGGGCTACATCTTCGAAGGGCAGGACTAGCCCGCCCTTCTCACCAGCTTTCCGCTGCGCGTCCGTATGTCCCCGAATCTGCTGCGTTTTCCGTCGCCTGCTCTCCTCGCAGTACGTCGAGTACGGCTGAGTCGTGGCAGCGACGGATGCCTTGCATCTTCAAGAACCTACGGCCTCTCGCGAGGAAACCTCGTGAGAAGGGCGGGCTAGCCCGTGGCTCTCACCCAGCCGGCGGCGACCGGCGGCAGCTGAAGGAAAGCCTACGCACGATGTTTCGCACTCTCACCAGCCGCCTGGTCCTGTCCTATCTCGCCCTCACCATCGCTCTGTTTCTGCTCGTCTTCCACATCCTGAGTATCGCCATGATGGCGAGCCTCGACCGCGCCATGGAGACCCTGCTGGGTCAGCTCGTCGACCGCGGACAGACTTTCGACGAGGCCCTCGCCGACCTCTCCGAAAAGGACTATTCGGTCGAGCAGTTCTACTTCCGCCTCTACGACGGCAACGGTCGCGTCGCGATCGCCGACGGCCTCGACCAGCCGGCCGCTCAGGATCTCGCCGTCCGCATGCAGCCCGGCGAGAATCGCACCGACACGCTCACCGTCGGGCCACGCACGACCCTGCGGCTGGTCTCCCGCAAGCTCGACGACGGCGCGACCCTGCAGGCCGGAGTCCTGCTCGACAACGACCAGAAGCTGTTTGGCGAGCTCGCCCAGCACTGGTGGATGGGCGTCCTTGGCTTGGCCCTGCCGACCGCCGTCCTGGCCTGGTGGATGGCCCACGGCGCGATGCGCGGCGTCCGCCGCGTGACCCGCACCGCCGAAGAGATCCTCGCCGGATCCCTCAAGGCCCGGGTGCCCGAGCGCCAGCAGGTGATCGAAGTCCAGGAGCTCACCGCCACCATCAATCGCATGCTCGACAAGATCGACACCCTGGTCACCGATCTGCAGTTCGTCACCGTCGATGTCGCCCACGACTTTCGCAGCCCGCTGACCCGCATTCGAAGCGCCGCCGAGATCGCCCTGCGCGGCGCCGACTCCCCGGAGACCTACCGCGACCTCGCGGTGCGCGCCATCGAAGAGACCACCCGCCTCGAAGAGGTCCTCGAGACCATGCTCGAGATCGTGCGCCTGGACTCCGGCCGTGAACGAGACCAGCGCGAGAACCTCGACCTGGCCGAGCTGGTCCGGGAGGTCGCGGAGCTTTACTCCGAGGCCGCCGAGTCACAGGGCGTCACGCTTTCCAGCCGAGTCGTTGCGGCGCCGTCGGTCGTCGCCGATCGCATCGCGCTGCAGCGCGCCGTCGCCAACCTGGTGGACAACGCCCTCAAGTTCACGCCCGACGGCGGCACCGTCGAGGTCGGCGTCGAAAGCTACGGAGAGGATCATGTGGTGCTGTTCGTCGAAGACTCGGGCCCCGGCGTTCCCGAAGCCGATCGACCGAAGATCTTCGAACGCTTCTATCGCGCCGACGCCTCGCGCCAGAAATCCGGCCACGGTCTGGGTCTGAGCTACGTCAAGGCCGCGGTCAAGGCGAACGGCGGCAGGGTCGCCGTGACCTGCCCACCGCAAGGCGGATCGCGCTTCGAGATTCGCCTGCCGGTCGGTGACCGAAACGGCTGAGCAGTGCCGGCCAACAGCGTCCATGTCACCAACCTTGCCGAGCCGTAAGGTCGCCACCAGATCAACGCAACCTCGAGCCTCCAGGCTCGGTGCATGAGAAAAGCACCGCAGTCCAAAACCTCCTTCGTCCGCTATTCGCTCGTCGCTCTCTTGCTCGTCTCCACCGCAACGACTCTCGATGCCACCGAGCCATCGCCCCAGGGGTCTGGCGACTACCGTGAACCGCGCTTCTCCCTCGGCCTCGATCTCACCTCCATCGCCGAGCTCGAGTTCAGCGACAGCCTCGCCACCGCCGAGCTCAACGCCGCCAGCGTCGACCTCGGGCTGCCGTGGTTCGAGCTCTCGGCCGGCATCTTCGACTTCACCTGGGAAGGCGCCGAGGACCTCGCCTTCGCCAATGGCGCCGCCATTCCCTGGGAGCAGCTCAGCTTCGTCGAGCTGCGCAAGACCATCACTCGGCCGCTCAACCAGCGCCTGTTCTTCACCACCTCCCTCGGGGCCGGAATGAGCTACGAGGAAGAGAGCGACGATTCCCTCTACGCCGACGCCTTCGCCGCCGTGATCTGGCGCAAGTCCGCCGACTGGAGCTTCCTGTTCGGTGCCGGCTACTCCTGGCATACGGCGATCGACGTCGAGTACGAAGTCATCCCGGCCCTCGGCTTCTCCTACCGCGAGGGCACCGAAAGGGGCTTTTCCGCCAGCCTGGGAATCCCCAAGACAGAGATGAGATACCGCTTCAATCCACGCTCCGCCGTCGCCCTCGGTGGCGATTTCCAGAGCTTCGTCACCCGCCTCGCGGACGACAGTGAGGTGGCCCCCGCCGGCTATGCCGAGTTCATCCGTTTCGGTGCCGGCCTGCTCTACGAGTACCGCGTCCCGGATCGCTTCAAGCTCGAGCTCGGACCGACCTTCGGTCTCGGCGGCGAGCTCAAGATCCACGATCGCGACGGCCTCCTTCTCTCCAGCGAGGACCTGGAGCCCACACCGGGCTTCGCCCTCAAAGCCAAGCTGTCGTTCTGATGTGGCGCGCCCTCCCTGCCGTTCTCCTCCTGGTCGGCTGCGCCACCGCCGTCGACCTGCCGGAGATCGATCCGAGCGCGGGAATCCCGCCGGTCTGGAGTGAGTCCTTCGAGGCGCCCGGGGAGTCCATCACGTCGCTGGCCGGCCTGAGCGGCGATCCGCGACTCCGGCAACTGGTCCGCGCCGCCCTCGAAGGCAATCCCGACATCGCCCGGACGGCGCTCCGACTGCGCGAGTCCGGGGCCCTTCTCGCCGTCTCGCAGGGGCGGCGCCTACCCGGTGTCGAGCTCGACGCCGGCCAACGCCAGGACCGCTCGGCGGAGCAGGCCAGCAGCACCTCGACCACCACCGTCGGCCTGACCCTCGACTGGGAGATCGACGTCTGGGGCCGCCTGGCGGATCAGGTGAGGGAAGCCGAGCGCCGCCACTCGGCCTTGGCCGCGGACCAGCGAGCCGCGCGCAGCTCGCTGGCCGCCCGCACTCTCCAGGCAGCCCTCGAGCAGATCCTGCGGTCGCGCCGCTTGGAGATCGAAACCCGTCGCGCCGCATCCCTCGAGCAAACCTTGGAGATCATCCGAGAACGCTATCGCCTCGGCCTCGGCAGCGTCACCGATTGGGACGCCGCCCAGTCGGAGCTCGCCCGCTCGCGCGCCCAAGGGCGCGAAGACGCCGAAGCCGTGGCGCGGTCTCGGCGTCGCCTGGGCCTCTTGCTCGGGGATCTCGCGGCCGCTCCTCCCGCGCTACCGAACTCCTTGCCGACGGTTTGGCGACCGTTGGTGCCAATGCCCGGCGAGACCCTCGCTCAACGGCCCGACGTCGCCGCTTCCCTCGACCGTCTCGCCGCCGCCGGGCTCGCCGAGGAGGTCGCCCGCAAAGCCCTGCTGCCGGGCTTTCGTCTCACCGGCAGCCTGACCGCCGAGGGTACGAGCCTCGACTCGCTGCTCGAAGACGATCCGGCCTGGACCCTGCTCGCCAATCTCGCGGCCCCGCTGATCAACCGCAAGGCCCTGTTGGCGGAGCACGAGGCGGCCCAGTATCGCCGCGCCCAGGCGGCCTACTCCCATCGCATCGTCCTGCTCGACGCCGTGCTCGAGATCGAGAATGGCCTGGGAACCGAGCGCTCCCTCCTCGAGCAACTCCCCGCTCTCGAGCTGTCGCAGCACCATGCCGAGCTCAGCCTGACCAGCTTCGAGGGGCAGTACACCCGCGGCCTCGCCGACATTCTCGACCTGCTGGCCGCCCAGCGGGCCGCCTTCGACTCCCAGCTTCGCCTCATCGAAGCCCGAACCGCTCTCCTCCAAAATCGCATCGATCTGGGTCTCGCCCTCGGCCTGGAGGCCATCTGAATGTTGAACAAGAAGATCTTGCTGGCCGCCGCCTTGACCATCGCCGTGGTCGCCGGCCTCTGGAGCCTCGGCTCTTCCAAATCTCGGCCGGCCTCGGCCGAAGACCGCGCCGCGCCGGAGCTGCGCCCGGCGGCGCCATCCCCGACGGACCTCGCGCCACCGGTCACCATCGTGACCGTGCAGCCGACCACCGCCCGTCCCTCGGTGCTCGCTTTCGGCGAGGCTCGAGCCCAGTACCGCACCATCATCGCCGCCGAGACCGCCGGCAGCCTGACCACCATCGCTCCCGACGCCCATTCCGGCGGACGCCTCGCCCGCGGCGCGGTCTTGATGACCCTCGATGGCTCCCGGCAGCTCGAGGCGCTCGCCGATGCCCGCGCCAAGCTCGGCCAAGCCCGGGTCCGGCTGGCGGAAGAGGAGCTCCGCGCCCAGCAAGCGAAGCTCGACTGGCAGCGCATCGGTAGCGACGAGCCCGCCACGGAGTTTTTGCTGAGGCAACCCCAACGAGAGTCGGCTCGCCTCGACGTCGAGGCCGCCGAGGCGGCCCTGGTCGAAGCCCAACGGGATCTCGACCGCACCGAGATTCGGGCTCCCTTCGACGCCACCGTGGTGCGCCGCATCGCCGCCCTCGGCAGCTACGTCGAGCCCGGCAACGAGCTGATCGAGCTCGACAGCACCCGCCAGGTCGAGATTCGGCTGCCGCTGAAGGCGAGCGACTGGGCCCTGCTACCGCCGGAGAAGGAGCTGCTCGCGGAGGGCTGGCCGGTCGACCTGACAACCACCGACAGCCCACCTCGCCGCTGGCAGGGGCGGGTCGACCGCATCGAGCAGCACGTGGTGCGGGAAAGCCGCCAGCGCACTCTGGTCGCGATCGTCGACCGGCCCCTCGAGCAGGAGTTCCCCCTGTTTCCCGGCACCTTCCTGCGCGCCACCCTCGCCGGACGTTCCGTCGACGGCGTTCTCGAGCTGCCCGCCAGCGCCATCACGGAGCAGCAGGAAATCTGGCTCGTCGACGCCGAGGGATTCCTCGAAAAGGCCCCGGTCGACCCCCTGTTCGCCGCCGACGGCCGAGCGCTCGTCCCCTTTGCCACCGACTCCGAAGATGGGCTGAAGGTCGTGCTCCATCCGATGGCGTCCTTTCTTCCGGGCCTGGCGGTGAGGAGCGTCGACAGCCATGACAACCGGTGATCGGCTGACCCCGTCTCCCGTCGCCTGGTTCGTCGCCAATCCGGTGGCGGCCAACCTGATCATGGCCCTGATCATCGTCGTCGGCATCGTCACCGCCCGCGGCCTGCCGCGCGAGTCCTTTCCGGGCTTTCCTCCGAAGACGGTCACCATCGAGGTGTTCTTTCCCAGCGGCTCCCCGGAGATCACCGAGGAGGGCATCGTCCTCAAGCTCGAGCAGGCCTTGCAGGGCACCTCGGGCATCCAGAAGATCTCCTCCCTCAGTCGTGGCGACGGGGCGACGCTGACCATCGAGAAGACCCCGGAGGTGGATCTCGACCAGCTCCTGGCCGACGTCAAGGCGCGGGTCGATGCGGTGCCCAACCTGCCGCCGCGGGCAGAGCGACCGGTCATCCGCAAAGAGACCCGCGAAGAGCAGGTTCTGTGGACCCAGGTCTCCGGAAACGTCGGGCGGGACGTTCTCGAGGCGATCGCCCATGATCTCTGGCGAGACCTGCAGCGGGAACCGGGCATCGACCGCGTCGAACGGGTCGGTCATCGCGACCCGGAGGTCCACATCGAGATCGCCGATGCCCACCTGGCCGAGCACGGCTTGACCCTCGAACAGGTGGCGGCGGCGATCGACCGGGAGTCGCTGATCGACCTCAGCGGCCAGTTGCGGGACGCCGGCGGCAGCCTGATGTTGCGCACCGCCCGGCAGTCCTACTGGGCGAGCGAGTTCGCCGACCTCGTCCTCTCGACGCGCCCCGACGGCACCACCCTCACCCTGGGAGACATCGCCTCCATCGAGGCCGGCTACCACGACTCCTCCCATGTCTGGATGCGCTACCAGGGCCTGCCGTCGATCGGCCTGCGCATTCTCAAGGAGCCGGGGGCCAGTACCGATCGCGTCAGCCAAGCGGTGCAGCGGGTGATCGCCCGCTGGCAGCAAGGCCACCGCCTGCCGAAGGGCGTCCGTCTCGACGCCTGGAACGACCTCAGCGAGCAGATCACCTCGCGCGTCGGCCTGCTGCTCGGCAACGCCTTGATCGGCATGGTCTTGGTGTTCGCCATCCTCGCCCTCACCCTCGACCTGCGCGTCGCCGTCTGGGTGGCCATGGGGCTGCCGGTGAGCTTCGGCGGCGCCTTCCTGGTGATGGATCGATTCGGCCTCTCCCTCAACGACCTGACCACCTTCGGCATGATCGTCGCCCTCGGACTGGTGGTCGACGATGCGGTGGTCGTCGGCGAGAGCATTCACGCCACCCAGCGGCAGCTCGGCAGCTCCCTGGCCAGCACCGTACGCGGGGTTCACCGGGTGGCGGTGCCCACCATCTTCGGCGTCCTCACCACCGTCGCCGCCTTCTCGGTGCTCGGTTTGGTCAAGGGAGATTTCGGACTGGTCTTTTCGCAGTTCGCCCTGGTCACCGCCGGCTGCCTGCTGTTCTCGCTGCTCGAGTCGAAGCTCATCCTGCCGGCCCACCTGGCTCACCTCCGCCCCGGGGACCGCCCGGGCTCGCGCCTCGGCCGGCAGTGGGCGCGGGTTCAGAACCTGTTCTCGCGCGCCTTCGATCGGCTGACGGTGCACTACAAGGGCTTCCTCGAGCAAGCCTTGAAGCGTCGCTACCTCGCCCTCGGAGGAATCCTGGTCTTGACCGCGATCACCCTCGGCCTGGTGGCTTCCGGATGGGTCCGATCGACCTTTTTCCCGGACATTCCCGGCGAGCTGGTCACGGCGACCCTCGAGATGGAGGACTCGGCCGGCTTCGGATTGACCGAGCGCAACCTCGCCCGCCTCGAAGCGAGCCTCGAACGAACCGGCCGGCGACTCGCCGGCGAGCGCCCCCTGTTCGCCTCGATTCAGACCCACATGACCGGCGATCGAACGGGCGAGGTCAAGGTCGAGCTGACGCCCCACCTCGAGACCCTCGCACCGCGCGACATCGCCGACGCTTGGCGCCTCGAAACCGGCCACCTCGAAGGCGCCGAGACGCTCATCTTCTCGGCCGACTTCGATGCCTTTCCGGCCATCAGCCTGGAGGTTTCGGCCAGCGAGGAGGCTTCCCTGGCGGCGGCCCATGGCGAGATCCTCGCCGGCCTCCGGGAGATCCCCGGAGTGCGCGACGTGCGCGACAACCTCTCCCCCGGCCGCTCCGAGCTGCAGCTCGAGCTCACCGCCGAGGGACGCGCCCTCGGCCTGACCACCGGTCGCCTCGCAGACCAGATCCAGCGGGCGTTCCTGGGATACGAGGTGCAGCGCTTCCAGCGCGGCCCGGACGAGGTGCGGGTGCGGGTGCGCTATCCGGAGTCGGACCGCAGCAGCCCGGGCGACCTGACCAAGGCCCGAGTTCGGCTGCCCTCCGGGGAAGCCGTGCCCCTATCCCAGGTCGCCAGCGCGCGCTTTCGCGCCGCCACCGCCTCGATCACCCGGGTCGATGGTCGCCGGGTCTCGACCATCGACGCCGATGTCGATCGCGCCGTCTCCTCACCGGAAGAGGTCTTCGCCCGCCTCGAGGAAGAGCTCTTGCCCGCCCTGCGGAGCCGCTACCCGGACATCGAGATCCGCCAGGAGGGGGAGCTGGCGGAGATCGCCGAAACCACCGCCTCGATCGCCCTCATGCTGGCCCTGGCGCTGGCTTCCATCTACGCCCTGATCGCGATTCCCCTGAAGTCCTACACCCAGCCGATTCTGATCATGGCGGTGATTCCCTTCGGCATTCTCGGCGCCATCCTGGGGCACTGGATCCACGGTCTGCCGATGAGCATTCTCTCCTTCTTCGGGCTCCTCGCCCTCAGCGGCATCGTGGTCAACGACAGCCTGCTGCTGGTCGCCCTGTTCAATCGCCGGCGGCAAGCCGGCGACGACCCCCCGACCGCCTGGATCAATGCCGGCAGCCAGCGATTGCGGGCCATCGTGCTGACCTCGATCACCACCTTCGCCGGGCTCGCTCCGCTGATTCTGGAGACCAACGAGCACGCCCAGTACTTGATCCCGGCGGCGGTCTCGATCGCCTACGGAATCCTGCTGGCGACCGGCATCACCCTGATCATCCTGCCGGTCTTTCAGGTGGTGGCCGACGACGCCCGCCGGGTCCTCGGACGCTGGCTAAGGCCCGCCGCCGCCAGCAAGCCGGTCTTCGACTAGCAGGCTAGAGCCTTACCCCAATCCAGGGCGGCGCCGCCTCGTCGAGGGCCCTCAGTCTTCGTCGCGCTCGAGTGCCCTTGGGGATGAAAGATGCCTAGGGCTCCCGAGCCCGATCAGGGCGAGGGCGGCGCCGAAGGCGCCGAGGTCGGGGCCGCCCTGGATCGGGGGTGATGGCGCACGACATGTGCGTCGCCGGGCCGCGCAGGCCTGAGGGGGGCGCCTTTAGCCCCCCTGGCCGGGCGCCCCTGAAACAAACAGCGGCTGCTGAACAAGCCGCGAATGCGGCTTGTTCAGCAGCCGGTCCAGCCGACGTGGCGTCGGCCGAGGGTGCGGACCTGGTCCCGAAACCAGCTTTCGACGACGGCGAGGTCGGGTTGGCGATGCCAGGCCGGCAACGGCTGATCACGCGCCACCGACCAGTCGGCGAGGCCCTTGAGGGCCTGGAGGGGAAAGTCGCGCACGCGCGAGAATTTTTCCGGCGAGCGCGCCAGCAGCTCTTCCAGGGGCAACCGCTGGCAGAGGCCGTAGAGGTCGAGGAAGTCACGCAGGGAGCCGCGGCTGATGATGGCGGCGATCTTCATCAGGCCGAGATCGAGCAACGAGGCCACCACCAAGGAGCCAGGATTGCCGGCGAGCCGCTCGTCGTCCGCAGCCAGGCGCGGGTACGGGTAGTAGAACAGCTTGAGGCCAATCCCTTCGCCGGTCCTCGCCGACAGATAGCCGTCCCGCGCCGTCTCGACCATCATCGCCGAATCGAAGCGCAGGAAGTCCTCGAGCAAGGCCCGGCGCTCCCGGCTGGCGAGCCGGTTGTGGCGCGTCATCAGATCGAGGTCGCGCACCGGCCGGTGCGACAGATGCAGCGACAGGGCCGCCGAGCCGGCGAGGTAGAAGTCGTCCTTCCAGGGACGCTCACCGAGGGTTTGGAGAAGGCGCTCGCTCACCGTCTCGAGGGATCCAGAGGCGCTCACAGCGGCCAAAGCTCCTCGCCGGCGGCATCCCCGGCCGTTTCGTCTGCCTCCGGTGCTTCGAGGAGAAGGCGCCAAAAGGCTTTGCTACGACGCGACAGGCCACGACCGCGATGGTCGTGCCACCAGCCCGCGAGACCGTTCGGTCCCAGGCGTTGCAGGAGAGCTTGCAGGTCCCGGCCGTCGCCTTCTTCGAGCAACCGGCCGACGACCCAGGGATCCGCGAGGTCGAGATCGGCGCGATAGCCGAAGAACCAGCGGCGCGCCGACGACGGGATCAAGCCTCTTTCTTCTTCAGCGGCATGGTGCGGACGATGGCGGTCTCGCGCTCGTCCTCCATGTCCGCTTCGAGGATGTGCTGGAAGAGATCGATGGTGTTCTTGAGCTTGAGCTGCATCTCGCGCCGAGCGATGCGAAGCTCTTCGAGCTTGCTCTCGATGCGAGTCGACTGCTCCACCGCCTGGCGCACGATCTTGTCGCCGGCGATCTCCGACTCGCGCACCATCAGCTTGGCTTCGCGCTTGGCCGCGTCGGTGATCTCGTCGGAGACCTTCTGGGCCCGCAGCAGAGTCTCCTGCAGCTGATGCTCGCGCTTTCCAGCCTCTTCGAGGCGCTGACGGTAGTAGCGGTTCTCGCGCTCCAAACGGTCGACCTCGCCGAGCTGCCGCGACAGCTCCTCGGCCACCAGCTCGAGAAAATCATTGACTTCCTGCGGGTCGTAGCCGCGCAGCTTCTGACTGAAACGAGTCTTCTGGATTTCGAGCGGAGTCAGTCCCATGGAGCCCTCCTCGGTCGACGGAGCAGCACCGCCCCGGAGCCAAGAAAGCGAGATTTTATCATGACTTAGCGATATATCCCTCAGCTCGTGCGGGAACCGAACAGAACCGTTCCCAGGCGAATGTGGGTCGCCCCCTCCTCGATGGCGATCTCGAAGTCGCGGCTCATCCCCATCGACAGGGCGGTCAAGCGGTCGGCCCACTCGGGCTGCTCGCCGAGCTCACGACGCAGATCGGCGAGGCGTCGGAACCAGGGTCTCGAATCCTCCGCCGTGGCGCTGCGGGGAGGAATCGCCATCAGGCCGGCGAGGCGCAAGTGCTCGAGCTCGGCGAGGGGCCGCACGGTGGCCGCAAGCTGACGCGGCGAGAAGCCGTGTTTGGACGGCTCGTCGCCGAGATTGATCTCGAGAAAAGCCGGTGCCCGGCGCCCGAGGTCGCCGAGATGGCGATCGAGGACGCGGGCGATCTTGGGTCGATCGATGGCATGGAAGACGTCGAACAAAGCCGCCGCCCGCTTCGCCTTGTTGGACTGCAGAGGACCGATCAAATGCCAGGCGATCGCCGGCTGCTCTCCGGCCGCCTCGAGCTCTCGCCGATGGGCTTCCGCCTCGGGCACCTGATTTTCACCGAAGACTTCGAGGCCGGCGTCGCGGGCCTGCCGCAGACGCTCGAGAGGCTGACGCTTGGACGCCCCCACCAGCACCACCTCCGCGGGATCGCGTCCGACTCGCTCGCAGGCCGCCGCCATCCGACGCCGCAGGTCAGCGAGTCGTGCTGCAACCATCGTTCCCTCAGGCGCTCTCTTCGTTCTCTTCTTCGACGAACAGAATGCGTTTGCAGCTATCGCACTGATTGATGCCGGAGTTGTTGCGGATGTCGACCACCACCTGCGGCCGGACGCGGTAGTTGCAGAGCGAGCAGTGCCACTCCCGCGGTCCTTTGCCACCGGGCCGCTCCATGATGCGGACGGCCGCCAGGGCGATCCCCGCTCCGCGCTCCCGAATGCGCTCGAAGAGCGAGATCGACGGCCGTGGCAGGCGCTCGCGGATCTCCGCCTCCTCGGACTGCAGCTTGGCCAGCTCCTCGGCAACGGACGGCTTCTCGGACTCCCATTGCTCGATCCCGGCCGAGTAGCGATCGTCGAGCTCCTGGAAGTCGGAGCGCTTTTCTTCCACC
The DNA here is from genome assembly GCA_039028635.1 of Acidobacteriota bacterium. Lineage (NCBI taxonomy): Bacteria > Pseudomonadati > Acidobacteriota > Acidobacteriota bacterium. The sequence goes on along the minus strand of JBCCHV010000012.1, from coordinate 93,877 downwards.
GTCTGACGAGCCGATTCGGCCGCCTCGAGAGCCTCCAGGCCCAACTCCTCCTCGCCGGCGATCAGCTCCTTGACGGCATCGATCTCGGTGAGCAGGGCGCCGTACTCGCGCTGGGTGGTGACGCTGTTGATCTGTTCCTGGTACCGCTTCAGCTTCTCCTGCGCATCGGCGATGGCGGCTTCCGCCAGCCGGCGCTTCTGGCCGGCTTCTTCGGCATTGGCCTCGAACTCTTCGATCTCGCTCCGCACGGCGGTGTGCTCTTCGTGGAGCTCGCGCATCCAGTCCGGAATCTCCTCCAGCCGTCGGCGAGCTCCTTCGACCGCCGTGAGGGTCTTATGGAGCGCGATGATGTTGTCGAGATCTCGAGTCATCTATTTGGTCTCTTCGAGGCCGGCCAGCGGCGAAGGCGTTGATGGAACGCGGTAATCCAGGCTTTCCCTCGTGGGTCCAACTGTGTGGGTCCACCTGGATTTGAACCAGGGACCTGCCGGTTATGAGCCGGATGCTCTAACCGCTGAGCTATGGACCCAAAAACCCCAGCCTGGGGAAGGCTCGACTATACCATCCGGGGGCGGCGAAAACCGACTCCACGGCGGCAGTTTGCGAACCTCCGCGGGCGAGGCCGCGGGGCCCGCGAAACGCCTCCAGGCGAGCTCCAGACGGCGCCCCAGGAGGTCCGCTCGGGAGGCGTCCGAGATCTCTTCGGCGGCACCGTCGGGACGCCACCGCAGAAGCCTCTCTCGCACCTGTGGAGAGGCGAAGACGGGACTCTCGTCGAAGGCTCCGGCAGGGAAGGGAACTACCCGCAGGAGCTGGTGCTCGTCCTCGATCCAGGCGAATCGGTTGTCGCCTTCGGGGCTGCGGTAGAGCTCCGTCAGAACCCCCGTCGGTGCCTCGCTGAACAGGGACGGCGCCACCGCCGGAGAGACCCGGCCTCCGCCTGCCTCGACCAGCGTCGCCCACAGGCGAACCAGGCCCACCGGCTGGTTCGCCGGGGAAACGATCTCGGCCTCGAAGGCACTCGGAAGCTTGATCAGCAGAGGCACCTCGAGATTCGCCCGGGCCAAGCTCGCTCCGTGGCCGGCACGCCCCTCTTCGCCGAGCTCCTCGCCGTAGAGGGAGGTGACCACCACCAGACTTTCGTCCCAGCGTCCGCTGGTGCGCAGGGCTTCGAGCAAACGACCCACCAGCTCGTCACCGTGGGCGACGTTGAGGCCGTAGTAGGCGGCGAGTCGGTCGCGCGCCCCGGGCGGCGAAAAGTCGTAGGCCAACAGGTCCGCCTCCTTGAGGCGTCCCGGCGCTCCACGGGGAAGGTCCGTCCCCAGGCGGTTCTCGAGCCAGTCGCGGCGCACGTAGGGCGCCCGCGGCACGGGCAGGTCGACCCACAAGAACAGGCGTTCTTCTTCCAGGCTGGCGAGGTGGCCGGCCGGGCGCCGGCCGCGGCCCGTCGCCGCAATGCTGTCGAAGCCATGGCCGAAGCCGTGCCGGCCGCGGAACCAGCGGCCGGCGGTGTAGGCGGCGGTCCGCCAGCCGGCTTCGCCGAGAGCCGCCGCCAGGGTGCGAAGCTGGGGATCGAGGCGCGCCTGCTCGTAGTGCAGGACCTGGTGGCTCCAGGGTTGGAGACCGGTGAACAGGGACGCCAGGCTGGGGGCTCCCCAAGACGACGCGGCGATGGCGCGGCCGGCCCAGTCGGCCTCCTGACGAAAGGCCTCGAGATTGGGAGTGGTGGCGCCGATGGCGTCGGCACGCAGGCCGTTCAAGGTGATCAGGACCATCGCACCGCGAGCCGGAGGCTCCACCGGCTCGACACCGACCGCACAGGCCGCCAGCAAGGCCAGCGCCAGGAGGCCGGCGAGGCGGCTCACAGCAGCCGCCGCTGGTAGCTGTCCGAAAGCAGCAGGATGCGCTTGACGTAGATGCGCGATTCGTCGATCTGGAGCCCCTCCAGGAAGCTGTCCACTTCCGAGGTGCGAGCGCGATTCCACAACCGCTTGATGCGGTAAGGTCCGCCGTTGTAGCCGGCCAGGGCGAGCTCGACGTTGCCGTCGAACATCTCCAGCACCTGACGGAAGTAGGTGGTGCCGAGGCGCACATTGAAGGCCGGTTCGATGAGCTTCGAGCGCGACCACCGCAGGCCCAGCTTACCGGCCACCTCGCGACTGGTGGCGGGCATCAGCTGCATCAGTCCGTGGGCCCCGGCCCAACTGCGAGCATCGAGGGCGAAGGCGCTTTCCTGGCGAATCATCCCGAGGACCAGGTGCACCGGCAGACTCTGGGCCGCCGCGTGCTGTCGGATGATGTCTTCGTAATCCACCGGGTAGTAGATCGCCAACGCCTCTTCCGGAACTCCCGCCTGGCGTGGGCTTCCCAAGGCCGGGAAAGCTTCGCGAATTCGGCGAATGCTCTCGACGCGCTCGCCCTGCCGGGCCAGCACCATGGCCTCGAGGGCCTTGCGCGACGCTTCCGGGATGTCCCGCGAGACCCCGGAGAGCTCGGCCTGGGCGAGATCGTCGAGGCCCAGGTCGGTCAACCACTGGGCGCGGGCGAGACCGGCCGGCCGCGGCCACGGTGCAACCGCCTGTTGGGGCGGCAGCGGGTCCGGCTCACTCTGCCCCTCGCCGAGCCGGGCGAGGGCGAACTTGCGATAGAAGTCGGTGGTGTCGGTGGCCGCCACCTCGGTGAAGATCTGGCGGGCGCGATCTCTCTGGCCCAAGCCCTCGAAGGCGCGACCGGTCCAGTAGCGCCCGTAGCGGTGGAACCGGCTCTCGGGATACAGCACTCCGAGCTCGGCCCAGTAGCCCACCGCCCCCGAGTAGTTGCGCTGTTGGAACTCGCTCCACCCCAATTCCCACAGGAAGCGAGCGCCGGTGGAGTCGGCAGCATCGAGAGCCCGCAGGCGGGTCAACACCTCGAGCGCGGGCTCGAAGTCCTCGGGATCGGAGAGCTCGCGGAAGAGTCGGCGCAGAGCCCGCTGCGACTGTTCCGGGTGCTCCGCGGCGCGGCGCAGAAAGCTGCGTCCCAGCTCGCGCAGCTCGCCGCGACGAGCCGACGGCAGGTTGACCCGGCCGCGGCGGGCGGTGGCGGCGTCGAAGGCCGCCATGGCGCGCTCCCAGTCGAGCTCCGCCGCCAGCGAAGCATCGCGACTCGCCTTGCCCTCGAGATGGGCCAGAGCGTCGACGCCGCGGCGCGCCGCGGTCAAAGCCCGCGCCCGGGTCAGGGACCACAGCAGGTCGCGCTCCGAATCGGCCACCTGCTCGAGGGTCGAGAGGGCGGCCGACGCCATCTCGAGATCGATCAGACGCTCGGCGCGCCGGCGCAGATCGTCGGCCGACAGCAGAAGACCCCACTGGACCTCGCCGTCCTCTCGGCGCAGGCTCTCCGCGACACCCAGCTCTTGAGCCACCAGCGGCTCCCGGACCAGTAGATAGCGGCCCGCCGCCGAGCGTTCCTCGATCCGCTCCCAGACCAACGACTCGAGGGCCGTACGGTGTTCCCCCTCCAGGCCGCGGCGGCGGCCAAGGTCGGCGAGCTCGCCGAGGCGGCGCAGGTCGTCGCCCTCGGCCGCCAAGGCGGCGGCTCGGCCGAGGGCGCGCGGCACCAGGGGAGAGCGCGGGAAGTCGGTCAACAGGCGGGCCAAAGTGGCCGCCGCTGCTTCGCCATCGCCGGTGGCGACGGTGCTGTCGGCCAGAATCCAAAGTCTCCAGTCTTCGAGCGGACTCTCGCTCCAGGCGGCGGTCAGGGCCTGCCGGGCGGTGTCGACGTCTTCGCAGGCATGGGCCTGGAGGCCCTCGACCAATCGCCTCGCCGCGACCTCGAGAGGAGATTCCTCGGCAGCCTGGTTCCACTGGCCGATGGCGGCAGCGCAATCGCGGCTGCGCAGCGCCATCGCCGCGGCGGCGACGCGATCTTCCGGCAACAGGTCCGCAAGGCGGGGCGCCAGCGCCGGGAGGGGCAGAGGATCAGGATCGCGCGCCGGCAGGTGCTGCGACGTCCCCGACAGGATCGACGCTGCGAGGATCAGAGGGGTAAAGAGGAGAAGCCGTCGCAAGGAGATTGCACCTACCCCTGTCGGTGAAGAGGAGCTCTACATTCCGAGGGCGGCCGCATCCCCGGCCCCCAGGATTCGCACCAGCTCCTGCTGGAAGTAGTCGGTCGAGGCCACGATGCCGGAGCTGACCCGCTCCTCGTACATCTGGCGCGAGCGGTCGATGTCGTCGCGCAGGCGCCGATAAATGTCCTTGGTGCGCCGCCCTTCTTCGACCTGCTCTTCGTTGTACAGCCGGATCTCGCTGACCAACAGCCGAGCCAATCGACGAGCCTCCTCGTGCTCGGCATCGTCGGCGCTCGCCTCCGCCTTCTCCTCGGTGTTGGCGAAGGCCCAACCAGGGCCCTCGAGATCCGATGGCGGCTGCACTTGAGCGCGCCCAGAGACGGTGCCGTCCATTTCTTCGCCGGGCGGCTCGACAACCGGCGGTGCCGGCGGCGCGGGAGGATCCCCGAAGGCTGCAGGGAAGCGGGAACGATCGATCATCACCGTCTCGTCGCCGGAGGGCTCCGGCATCGGCGACGGTGAAGGAATCTCGAAGGTATGGGCCGGACCCTCCGCAACCGGCGGCTCGACCGGCTCCTCCGGCGGCGCCGCGGCCATCTCCAGAGAGACCTCACCGAGCTCCTGAGTCGAGGTCAGGGGCGGCTTCTCCGGCTCCGGCTCGGGATCTTCGACGATCTCCGGCACCTGCGCCTTGTCGGCCTCGGCCGCGATGTCCTCGGGCATCGACCAGAAGCTGGAATCGGCATCCGCCAGCTCCATCTCTTCGAGGTCTTCGAGCCCCGAAGACGAGCCCTCTTCGGACGCCTTTTCAGCGGCGGGGGGTTCGACGGCGGGCGCCTCGGGCTCCGCGACAACCGCGGGCGGCTCGGGGGGCGCGACGAATTCGGGCGGCTCCGGGGTGACAAACTCCACCTCCGGCTCCGTCATCTCCTCCGGCTCCGCGACCGCAGCCGGAGGTTCGACCAGCTCGAGGCTCGGCATCTCCTCGGGCTCTTCGGCCGGCGCTGCAACCACCTCGGGAGTCGGCTCCTCGGCGACCTCTTCGATCACCAGCGGCGCGGGCTCGACCTCGGCAACGATCTCTTCCACCTCTGCGACCGTTTCGACGACTTCTGCCGCGACCTCGGCCTCTTCCTCGACCACCTCTTCGGGAAGCTCGATCGCCTCGACCACCGGCTCGTCGACCTCGGGCTCCGGGGTTTCGACCGGCTCGACCACCGGAGGGGGCGCCACCTGAGCCACGGTGGCATGGGACTCGGCGGCGGAAGCATCCGAGACCGCGGCCTCGGCCGGCTCCGACTCGGCGGTCGGCGAGCTGTCCCACAGGGGCAGCACCGCCAGCTCTTCGGGAGCCTCCTCGCCGTCCCACAGGGTCGGCGTCATGCTGCGATCCCGGAAGGTCAAGGTCTCGATCGCCTGGGCCGCGAGGTAGGTCAAGCTCTGCAGGCCCGGCACGCTGAAGGTGGGCTCGCCGTCGCGCCGATCGGCATAGAGGGCCGCGGCAATGCGATCTCGCAGGACCAACGGCACCAGCACTCCCTCCTGCGCCACCGGCGCTTCGAGGCGACTGCTGACGGCGGCACAAGCACCGGCATCGAGGCGCACCACGCCGGCTCCCCGGGCGAGCTCGGCCCACGGCTTGTCCTCGCCGTAATCGAAGCTCAGGGAGCTGACGTCACCCTCCCAACCGGAGCCACCCCAGGCACTGGCCTGAGACTCACGCACCAGAAACAGGATGCTGCGGCCGGCGAAGCCATGGCTTTCGGCCAGCAGGGCCTCGAGAACCTGGGCCTGGGTCTCGGCCCGGTCGAAGCGTCGCAGGATCGAGAGAAAGTCGTTCCAGGTACCCTGACGCGCCGCCACCTCGCCGGCCTCGAGGGCGGTGACCGTCTCCGGCGGCAGAATCTGCTCGGGTAGATCGAGGGGGCTCTCGTCGAGCTTCCGCAAGAGCTCCTCGTGCCCCTCGCGCAGGCGTTCCCGCATTCCGTCTCGAAGCTCCTTCAGAGCCTGATCGAACCGGCCCCGAAGCTCTCCGTCGAGCTGAGCAAACTTATCTGTTAAGGACATGCTTGGATCTCCCTGCCCATCACCGTCCATTCCGTCCCCGAAGGGGCCCTCGATTATTGGAGACGGAAGCCGCCGATGTCAAGCTGACGCAAAGCCGAAACTACCGATTAGAAAAGCGTTTAGGCCGCTGACCGGGAGTCACGGGAAAGCCGTGAAAGCTTGTTCGAGGTGCCCCCCTATGGTACCGTCCCGGCGGATTCTCGAGCTTGAGAGGAGGCTTTTTGATGCGGCGTTTTACCGGATTCTGTGCAGGCGTAGTTCTGCTGTCGGCCCTGGTGGCCTGCGGCCCGAGCGTCGAAGAGCAGGCAGCCACGGCCCTCGAGGGCCAGTGGGTTGCCGTGCAGGAGGCGAAGTCCGCCCTCGATCAGATGCGCCAGGAGCTGGCAGACCTCAAGGCTGCCGCCGAAACCACCGTCGAAGGCGCCGAAGAGGCGACGGAAGAAGTCACGGAAGAGGCCGCGGCGGCGAGCGCAGCCGCCATCGCCGAGCTCGAGCAGAAGGTCGACGACACCGCTGGCGAGTTCAACCAGCAGCTGGTCGACTTCATCAACAGCGATCCGCCGGTCGAAGGGGAGGCGCGCAGCGAGCGCCAGAACGCCGCCTTCGCCATGAAGAGCGACGAAGACATCCTGGTGGCCCAGGAGTACATCAACGTCGGCGGCGACTACAAGCGCGCCATCAGCATCTACGAGCAAGCGATGACCGCCGATCCGGAGAACGCCCGCCTGCAGGAGCTGCTGGCGGAGGCCCAGGAGCTGCGCTTCATGAGCGAGGAGCGCTTCGGGGCGGTCAAGAAGGGCATGACCGAAGAGGAAGTTCGTGCCAGCCTCGGCCCGGTGAATCTGCGCAACGTCCGGGAGTACGAGGACAAGGGGGCCACCGCCTGGTTCTACCCCAAGGACGACCAGGGCTCGGCCGCCGCCGTCTGGTTCCGCCGCGCCGGCCAGGAGGCTCCGCTCAAGGTCTACGACATCAACTTCGAAGCCCTCAAGGGTCAGCAGGGCGAGGGCTAGAGCCCGATTCCGGATGCTTCACCGGGCGGCCGTCGTCAACGGGGCTTGACGGCGCGCCCGGTCCTCTGGAAAACTTGCCGGCCCGCTGCTGTGCTGATGCAGTACGGAGCAGACGCTTTACGAAAAGAGGTGATGGAATCATGCCGGTTGTTCAAGTACGCGAGGACGAAAACTTCGAGAATGCGCTCCGCCGCTTCAAGAGGAAGGTCGAGAAGTCGGGAATCCTGACCGAGCTTCGCAAGCGCCAGCATTTCGAGAAGCCCTCGGTGAAGCGCAAGCGCAAGGTCGTGCAGGCTCGCAAGAAGGCGATGCGCAAGCTCGCCGAGGAGCGCCGCCAGGGTCTGGCCTAAGATCCACGGCGCCACCGCGGCAAGAAGACGGGAGCGGAGGAGATCCTCTGGCTCCCGTTTTTTGTTGCCGCCAACGACCCTATCCCGGAGGACCACAGTAGCGACCGAATCGGACCGTTCGGTCTTCCACCAGCAGGAGGTTCCGAGCCATGGCGCAACGCCAGCCATCAGCGCCCGAGGCGCCGGCAGCGAGCTCTTCGCCGGTCGCCTCGCCGGCGACCAGCGCGGCCGTCGAGCTGCCGGCCCTGCTGCGTCTGATCGCCGCCCTGGCCGCCACCGATCTGGGGCGGGCGCGCACCCTGGTCGCGACCCCGTCCGCCGACGAGGAGACTGTCGAAGCGCGCCGCCAGGCCTATCGCGACGCCGCCAGGCTAATCGCCGAGCGCAGGCTCGTGCCGCTCCTCGACCACGACCTCGAACCGCTCCTCGACAGCCTGCGCTCCGACGTGCCGCCCTTCGGCGGCGAGGAGCTGATCGCCCTCGCCGACCTGCTGCGAGCCAGCGGCGAAGCGATCACCCGCATTCGCACCGCCGACCCCGCCCTGCCGGTCCTCGGCGAGCGCGTCGCCGAGCTCACCGACCTGTCGGCCCTGAGCCGGGAGATCCTGCTGCGACTCGATCGCAAGGGCGCGGTACGGGAAGACGCCAGCCCCGCCCTCGGCAAGCTCCGCCGTCAGATCCGGGGGGTGCGAGACCAGATCTACAACGAGCTCGGCGACTACGTCGGCGCCCACGGCGAGCACCTCGGCGAGCAGACCATCCCGATGCGCGCCGGACGCATGGTGGTGATGCTCCAGGCCGGTGCTCGCGGACGCCTCGACGGCCTGGTCCACGGCCGCTCCGGCAGCGGCCGCAGCTTCTACTTCGAGCCCCTCGAGGTGGTCGAAGCCAACAACTCCCTGCAGCAGGCCATCTCCGATGAAGAAGCGGAGAAGGCTCGCATTCTCCGCGAGCTACTGGAGGAGGCCAGACGACAGCTACCGGAGATCGAGCGCCAAGCCGAGCTCCTCGGCGAGCTCGACGGCCTGCAGGCGGCCTACCGCTTCGCCGAGCTCGCCGACGCCCGCCTGGTGAACGTCGCCGAGCGGCACGACCTCGAGCTGGTGGCGGCGCGGCACCCGCTCCTCGACCCGCGCCTCGCCGACCTGCGACAGCGCGCCCTCGGCCGCAGCGGTCACGACGGCGAGGTCGTACCGCTCGATCTCGATTTCTCGTCGCAACGGCGCGCCCTGGTGCTCACCGGGCCGAACGCCGGCGGCAAGACCGTCGCCCTCAAGACCCTCGGCCTGCTCTGCCTCGCCCACCAGTGCGGCTTGCCGGTGCCGGCGGCGAGTGGCAGCCGCTTGCCGATCCTCACCCGGGTGGTCGCCACGGTCGGCGATGAGCAAGACCTGATGAGCGACCGGTCGACCTTCAGCGGCCGCCTGATGCGCCTCGAAGAGGCCTGGCGGGCGGCCTCACCGAACAGCTTGATGCTGCTCGACGAGCTCGGCTCGGGCACCGATCCGGCCGAGGGCTCGGCCCTGTCGGCGGCGCTTCTCGAAGGCCTGGTCGAGGCCGGCAGCCTGGCCCTGATCACCACCCATCTGGCGCTGGTGGCGGCCGAAGCCCTCGACCTCGAAGGCGCCGGTTGTGCCGCCATGGAGTTCGACGGCAGCACCGGCCAGCCGACCTTTCGCCTGGTTCACGGCCCCCCCGGCGGCAGCGAGGCGCTCGCCCTCGCCCGTCGCCTGGGCCTGCCGGAGACCTGGCTCGATCGCGCCGAAGCCCGCCTCGGACCAGAGCACCGTGACCTGCGCCGGCTGATCGCCGAAATGGAACGCCTGCGCCAGGAGGCCGCCGCGGCGCGCGACGAGGCGGTTCGCGAAGCGGCCGATGCGTCCCTCCTGCGCCAGCGCCTGGCGGACGAGCAGGACGCTCTCAAGGCGGATCGCAAACGCCTCGCCAAAGGCCTGCGCGCCGAGCTCGAGGCCTTCCGAGTCGAAACCACCGCCAAGCTCAAGGCCGAGACCGACAAGATTCGCCGCGAGCTCGAGTCGGGCCGGCGCAAGAGTCTCGAAGCCCGGGCCACGGCGCGCCTGTTCGAGGACGCTCCGAAGATCGAAGTACCTCGCGACCTCGACGACGCCCCGCCGGAGCTCGGCGACGAGGTCCAGCACCGCACCTTCGGCTGGCGAGGAAGGCTCGAGAAGGTCGACCGCGGCCGCGCCGAGATCCTGGTGCGCGGCAAGCGCGTGCGTTGCCGCCTCGACGAGCTCGACCGGATCGCCGGCAGCCAGCGCAAACGCCCCCCGAAGGCGGCCGTCGCCCAACCCGAGGCCGGTGACATCGCCGGCGAGATCAAGCTCCTCGGGAAACGCGTCGAGCCGGCCCTGGTCGAGCTCGACGCCTACCTCGACCGCGTGCTCCTCAGCGGCCGCGACCAGGTGCGCATCGTTCACGGCCACGGCACCGGCCGCCTACGGGACGCCGTACGCCACCACCTGCGAACCCACCCGGCGATCGCCGATCAGCGCCCGGGCCGCGCCTCGGAGGGCGGCGAAGGTGCCACCGTCGCCACCCTGCGCGGCGCCTGACGGACCTCCTCCCCGCGCCCCCATGGCCCTCGGCAACATCGATCTCACGCCCCAGCTCGTCCAGGCGGTGCGCGATGCCATCGACATCGTCGACATCGCTTCGGAGCACACCCGGCTGACGCCCAAGGGACAGCGCCACGAGGGGCTCTGCCCGCTGCACAAGGAGAAGACGCCGTCCTTCAGCGTCGATCCGGACCAGGGCCTCTACTACTGCTTCGGATGCGGCGCCGGCGGCGACGCCATCAAGCTCCACATGCAGCTCTCCGGGGACGACTTTCCGGCCGCCATCGAGACCCTGGCCCTGCGCTACGGCATTCCGCTCACCGCCCGCCGCGACAAGCGCCGGCGCAGCGACGAGCCCAACATCGAGGGCGCCCTGGCGGCGGCCGCCGAGTTCTTTCGCGAGCGCCTGGAGCGCGAACGTCTGCCGCGCGAGTACCTCGAGCGCCGACGCATTCCAGCGCAGCTCGCCGAGCGCTTCGCCCTCGGCTACGCCCCCGACGGCTGGCAGAACCTGTGCGACGCCCTGCGCGGCAAGGTCCCGACCAAGGATTTGATCGCCGCCGGCCTGGCCGGCAAATCCCCCAAGAGCGGCAACCTCTACGATCGTGTCCGCCACCGCCTGGTGTTCCCGATCCACAACACCTCGGGACGCCTGGTGGGCTTCGGCGGTCGCACCCTCGGCGACGACAAGGCGAAGTACATCAACACCCGCGAGACGGACCGCTTCCACAAGGGCACCCTGCTCTACGGCCTGTTCCAGGCGCGCAAGGCGGCCCGCGAAGGCGGTCGCATCCTGCTGGTCGAGGGCTATTTCGACGTCATCGCAGCGGCTGCCGCCGGCTTCGACGCGGCGGTCGCCAGCATGGGCACTTCGCTGACCGACAGCCAGGCCCGGCTGCTCAACCGCTTCGCCGAGGAAGTGGTGGTGGGCTACGACGGCGATCGCGCCGGCGAAGAGGCCTTCCGGCGCGCTCTCCCGACCCTGCTCGGGGAAGGGCTGGCGATCTACCGCGCCGACTTCGGCGAGGGCCACGATCCGGACTCGCTGCGCCTCGAGGCCGGCGAGGCGGCGGTGGCCCGAGCCATCGACCACGCCCCCGACGGCCTGCTCCTCGAGTTCGAGCGCCTGACTCCGGAGGCCAGCCTGCGCGACCCTCAGGGTCAGGCCCGCGCCGGCCGCGAGATCCTCCGCCTGCTCGAGGCCATTCCCGACTCGGTGCTGCGCTACAGCTATGCGCGCCGCGCCAGTCACCGCCTCGACGTACCGGTCGACGTCCTGCTGCGGCGGGCCCAGGCGCCGCCCCGCCAGGAGAGCTCCGAGCCGACCACCGAAAGCGCACCCCGGACCCCCGGCAAGGCCGCCGAGGAAGCCGCCCTGCGCCAGCTTCTCGTCGAGGGCGCCGAGGCCCCGGCTCTCGCCACCCTGCCACCGGTCGAAGTCTTTCTCGATGGTGAATGCAGGAATATTTTCGGGGCTTACCGCACTCTATATGGAGAACAGGGCCAGGCACCCTCCGCCAAGGAGGTCCTGGCGACGTTCGTACAGGGGGCGAGCGAAGTTGACCGCGTTGCCTCGATTTTGCTACAAACGTCATTTGGCCCAGAGGGTTTGGTGCAAGCCGATTCTCTGGCTCTCTTGATGAAGCGTTGGAGGCAGCAACGCCTGAAGCAGCTCATTCGCGAGATTCAAGACGCCCAAAAGGCTGGAGATGCGGAGCGGCAGCAGCGGCTCTTGCAAGAAAAGTCCGAGCTGACCCGCCTCCTTCATGGAGGCTCGCCATGAGCCCGGCTACGCCGGCGACAACTGGTCGTGCCCACCGCGCTCGCTTTGGCCGCAAGGCCGTGTCTTCTGAGGGGGAATATGGGAAATAGGAGGTCCACCTTGGCCACTGCGAAGTCGGCTACCGTCGAAGAGCGGTATCCGTCGGTACGACAGCTTCTCGAGCTCGGCAAGGAGAAGGGCTACCTTCTCTACGACGAGATCTTCGAGATGCTGCCCGAAGAGGTCGTTGCGATTCCCGACGACCTCGAGGATGTCTACGTCCGCTTCTCCGAAAACAGCATCGACGTCATCGACCGGCCCGAGCGCTACCAGAATCGCGATGACCTCGAGTCCGGATCGCCGGACTTCGAGAAGAAGGAAGACGGTTCGCCCGAGTACGGCCTGACGGTCCACGAGAAGACCAACGACCCGGTGCGCATGTACCTGCGCGAGATGGGAACGGTGCCGCTTCTCGACCGCGAAGGCGAGGTCGAGATCGCCCAGCGCATCGAGCAGGGAGAATGGCTGATCTACGAGGCTCTGTGCGAGAACGACCTGGTTCTCTCGGAGCTGCTGCGCCTCAACGAGCTCGCCCAAAAGGACAAGACCGTCCTGCGTGAGCTGATGGCGGCGGCACCGGACGAGCCCCTCGACAGCAAGGCCGCCGACCGCATCAAGAAGAACCTCAAGGTGTTCTCCAAGATCGGCGAAGACGACAAGGAGATCAAGGAGCTGCGCAAGCGCCAGAAGCGGTGCAAGGACGGCAGCGACAAGTTCCTCGAGATCGATCGTGAGATCGACCGCGTGGTGGCCCGCATCGCCAAGGCCATCCGCTCGATCGACTTCAGCGTCCAGGCGCGCAATCGCATGGTCGACTTCCTGAAGGGCATCGACAAGCAGTTCGGACGCTTCGAGCAGGACATCAAGCGTGCCCAGACGGCCCTCAAGCGGGAGACCAACGAAGAGCTCCAGGCCCTGCATCGCCGGCGCATCGACAAGTATCGCGGCAAGCTGCGGGAGCTCGAGGAGCGCTATGGCACCACCCACGCCGAGATCGGCAACACGATCAAGAAGATCCGCCGCGGCGAGGGCATCTGCGAGCAGGCCAAGGAAGAGCTGATCGTCGCCAACCTGCGTTTGGTGGTCTCGATCGCCAAGAAGTACACCAACCGCGGCCTGCAGTTCCTCGACCTGATTCAGGAGGGCAACATCGGCCTGATGAAGGCGGTGGAGAAGTTCGAGTACCGGCGCGGCTACAAGTTCTCGACCTACGCCACCTGGTGGATTCGGCAGGCCATCACCCGCGCCATCGCCGACCAGGCGCGCACCATCCGGATCCCGGTGCACATGATCGAGACCATCAACAAGCTCACCCGCACCAGCCGTTCGCTGGTGCAGGAGCTGGGTCGCGAGCCGACCGCCGAGGAGATCGGCGAGCGCATGGACCTGCCGGCCTCGAAGGTGCGCAAGATCATGAAGATCGCCCAGGAGCCGATCTCCCTCGAAACGCCCATCGGCGAAGAGGAAGATTCGCATCTCGGCGACTTCATCGAGGACAAGAATGCCGTCTCGCCGATCGACTCGGTGATCTTCGGCAACCTCAAGGACCAGACCCGCGGCGTGTTGAAGACACTGACACCGCGCGAAGAGCTGGTGTTGAAGATGCGCTTCGGTGTCGGCGAAGGGTCCGAGCACACCCTCGAAGAGGTGGGCCGTTCCTTCAACGTCACCCGCGAGCGTATTCGGCAGATCGAGTCGAAGGCCCTGCGCAAGCTGCGGCACCCCAGCCGCTCCGGCAAGCTCAAGCCCTTCCTCGACAACACTCTGCAGCAGTAAGTTCGGTCACGGCTCCACCCCTCTCGGCGGGGGGTGGAGCTGTTGACAGCTCCACCCCGGAGCCTTAAAATTCGCGGCTCGGGCGCCTCGTAAAGGGGCCCCACACTCCTGGGTAGCTCAGTGGTAGAGCGGTCGGCTGTTAACCGATTGGTCGGGGGTTCAAATCCCTCCCCAGGAGCCATTTCTTTAACGCACCCCACGCGGCTCCAGAGCTCCCTCCAGCGTTGAGACTCGCGGCCGCTTCCGGCGGCCCCGCGAGCGGAACTTCCGTCGCTGCCCTCGCCCGATCTCCCGGGCTCCCGGCCGCCTCGATGGGACGGTGACCCCACAGCCCGGGGTCAGCGTCAGAACTCAACCGGTGGCATCGCAGCATCAGGCCACCCGACTCTTTCGAGGAGCGTCATGTTCGAGATCATCGACCACGATTCGATTCGCGAGCTGAGGATCGCCCGCCCGCCGGTCAACGCCCTCAGCCCGGAGCTCATCGCCGGGCTGCGCAAAGCCATCGAGGACGCTCCCGGGATGGGCATCGAGGCGATGATCCTCTCCGGCCGCCCCGGCATGTTTTCGGCCGGTCTCGACGTGCCTCACCTGCTGGGTCTCGACCGCGACGCCATCGCGCCCTTCCTCGACAACCTCTTCGGCCTGATGCGCGCCATCGCTCTGGCGCCGGTGCCGATCGCCGCTGCGGTCACCGGTCACAGCCCGGCCGGTGGCGCCATCATGGCGATCTTCTGCGACACCCGCATCATGGCCGAGGGCAGCTACAAGATCGGCTTCAACGAAGTCGAGGTCGGACTGCCCGTGCCGGGGGTGGTCTACCGCGCCCTTGAGCGCCGCGTCGGTGCCCGCCAGGCCGAGCGCCTGTGTCTCAGTGGCAGCCTGATCACCGCCGACGAGGCCTACGAGATCGGCTTCGTCGACGCCCTGGCACCGGCCGAGAAAGTCGCCGAGCGGGCCCTCACCTGGTGCCAGAAGCTCCTCGCCCTGCCGCCGACGGCGGTGCGCAAGACCCGCCAAGTCACCCGCCAAGACCTGCACCGCGCCTTCGAAGAGCTCCAGGTGCAGACGGAGCTGTTCGTCGACGCCTGGTTCAGCGACGAGACCCAGGGCGCCATGCGCGCCCTCGTCGCCCGCTTGGCGGAACGAAAGTAGAGCCGCGACCATGTCCGAAACCGAGACCCTGGCCGACACCGCCACCGAAGTCCCTCCGCAGCACACCCTCAGCCGCGCCAGCGTGCTGCAGGATTACCGCACCTGCTACCTGAGCCGCCAGGCGAGCCTCCTCGGCCGGCGCGAGGTGCTCACCGGCAAGGCCAAGTTCGGAATCTTCGGCGACGGCAAGGAAGTCGCCCAGGTGGCCATGGCCCGGGCCTTCCAGCCGGGCGACATCCGCTCCGGCTACTACCGCGACCAGACGGTGATGATGGCCCTTGGGCTGCTCACCGTCGAGGAGCTCTTCGCCCAGCTCTACGCCCACACCGACCTCGCCGCCGAGCCGGCCTCCGGCGGCCGCCAGATGAACGGTCACTTCGCCACCCGCAGCCTCGACGAGGCCGGTCAATGGCGCTCCCTGACGGCGGGCTACAACTCCTCCGCCGACGTCTCGCCGACCGGCTCGCAGATGCCCCGCCTGCTCGGTCTGGCCCACGCCTCGCGCCTCTATCGCCACCTGCCGGACCTCGCCGAGCGCGAGGACTTTTCCCGCGGCGGCAACGAGATCGCCTTCGGCACCATCGGCAATGCTTCCTGTGCCGAGGGCATGTTCTGGGAAACGGTCAACGCCGCCGGCGTGATCCAGGCACCGCTGCTGCTCTCCATCTGGGACGACGGCTACGGCATCTCCGTACCCAACCGCTACCAGGTCACCAAGGGCGACCTGTCGCAGCTCCTCTCGGGCTTTCAGCGCAATCCGGAGAGCCCTCAGGGCTTCGACCTCTACACGGTTCAGGGCTGGGACTACGCGGCCCTCTGCGACACCTACCTCGAAGCCGCCGAGAAGGTCCGCCGGGAGCACGTACCGGCCATCCTGCACGTCATCGAGATGACCCAGCCCCAGGGGCACTCGACCTCCGGCAGCCACGAGCGCTACAAGTCCCCCGAGCGTCTCGCCTGGGAGAAAGAGTTCGACTGCCTCGATCGCATGCGCGCCTGGATTCTCGACCAGGGCCTCACCAGCGAGGAAGAGCTCGCCGCCGGCGAGGCCGAGGACAAGGAAGCCGTCCGCAGCGCCCAACGACGCGCCTGGGATGCCTACCGTGCCTCCATCGATGGCGACCGCAAAACCGTGGTCGCCCTCCTCGACTCGCTGGCTGCCAGTGCCGGCGACGCCGGCGAGGCGATTCGAGAGCGAGCGGCCAAGCTCGGCCGGAAGAGCGCCGCCTTCCGTCGCGACCTGCTCACCGCCGCCCAGGAGTCGCTGCTCGATGTCTGGCACCAGGACAGCGCCGAGCGCCGCGCCCTGATCGACTGGCGCGAGCGCTTCCACCGCGAGATCTCGCCGCTGTTCTCGAGTCAGCTCCACTGCGAGACCGAGCGCTCCGCCCTCGCCGTCCCGGTGGTGGCACCGCAGTACGACGACGAAGGCGCCACGGTCGATGGCTTCAAGGTGGTCAATGCCTGCTTCGCCGCCGCCCTCGAGCGCCATCCCGAGCTGATCGCCTTCGGCGAGGACGTTGGCCAGCTCGGCGACGTCAACCAGGGTTTCTCCGGCCTCCAGGAGCGCTTCGGGGAGCTGCGCGTCGGCGATACCGGGATTCGCGAATGCACGATTCTGGGACAGGCCATCGGCATGGCGATGCGCGGCCTGCGACCGCTGGCCGAGATCCAGTATCTCGACTACGTCCTCTACGCCCTGCAGATCATGTCCGACGACCTCGCCTGCCTGCGCTGGCGCACCCACGGCGGTCAGCAAGCGCCGGTGATCGTCCGCACCCGCGGCCACCGCCTGGAAGGCGTCTGGCACTCGGGCTCGCCGATGGCCGGCATTCTCAACCTGGTGCGCGGCATGTACGTGTGCGTGCCGCGGGACATGACCCGCGCCGCGGCGATGTACAACACCCTGCTGCAGGCCGACGACCCGGCCCTGGTGGTCGAGGTGCTCAACGGCTACCGCACCAAGGAGCCAATGCCCACCAACATCGGCGACATGACGCTGGAGCTGGGAGTGCCGGAGGTGCTGCGCGAGGGAACGGACGTCACCCTGGTGACCTATGGCGCCTGCTGTCGTATCGCCGAGACGGCGGCGGAGCAGCTCTCGCGGGTCGGCATTGAGGTCGAGATTCTCGACGTCCAGACACTGCTGCCCTTCGATCGCCATGGGCGCATCGTCCAGTCCCTCGAAAAGACCCACCGCGTACTGTTCCTCGACGAGGACGTCCCCGGTGGCACCACCGCCTTCATGATGCAGCAGGTGCTCGAAGAGCAGGGCGGCTGGAACTGGCTCGACGCTCCGCCGCGCACCCTCGCAGCCCGGCCCCACCGTCCGGCCTACGGCTCCGACGGCGACTATTTCTCGAAGCCCAATCGAGAAGACGTCTTCGCCGCCGTCTACGAGCTGATGCACGACTGCGATCCGGTCCGCTTCCCGCGGCCGGCGGCCTCTCAGGGGGGCTAAAGGCGCCCCCCTCGGGCCCGCGCGGCCCGCCAGCACGCACATGTCGTGCGGCCCCCCATCCAGGGCGGCCCCATCCTCGGCGGCCCCATCCTCGCCGCCTCGCCCATTGGGCTCGCAGGCCCTGTGCAGGGTCGCACAGGGCTAAGTACTACAGAGATTGAGTGCGGCTAGAGGCGCCGCCCTCGAGCCTGCGCGGCCCGGTGACGCAAATGTCGTGCGCCTTCGCTCCTTGGCAGAGCGCCCTAGTTCAGCGCGGGCGTTCTCGAAGGGAAACAAAAAGCCCCCTCGTCACCGAGGGGGCTTGGTGGACGAGCCGGAGCTCGTCGTTCCGGCGATCAAGCCTTACTGCACGACCGCGTCCCAGGCCGTGGTGTTGCCGGACTCGAAGCCGTCGGCGAAGATCGGCGGTGCCGAGACGGCGTAGCCGCAGTCCGCGTAGGCAGTGACGACACCGTTGATGTCGGCCTGACTGAAGCCGAGGTCGGCCGCCGCCTGCACCACCGCCTGGGCGGCGGCGAGCTGGTTGGAGCCGCCGTTGGTCATCTTGATGCCCTCCCAATGGGCCCGGTTGCCGTTGTCACGGCCGACCGCGTCCCACATGTCGAGGCTGCAGGAAGACCAGAACTGGCCCTGCGTGTGAATGCCACCGAAGAGATCCGCCGGATACGTCCGGGTATCGTTCCAATCGGTCACTCGGCCGCCCCAGAAGGGGTTGTGGCCGTCCCAGCTGAACACCCAGTCATAGGCGTCGTCGGCGGGCACCCAGCTGCCGACGATGCGGCTGTATTCGGCCGCCACGTAGTCACCGATACCCTCGCTCAGGCCCTCTTGCTGCGACAGGCCACCGACCGTCGCCCAGTCGTGCAGACCGTGGCCGAGCTCGTGAATCACGACGTCGGCATCCTCGGCATCGTCGACGCCGCCCTCACCGAACTGCAGCCGGCCAGTGCCCGGCGAGTAGGACGAGTTGTCGGCACCATTGAAGCCGTGGGGGTCGAACTGCACACCACCCGGGTACTGATACGGCTCGATGTTGAGGCCGAGGGTGTCGTTGAGATACGCCATGTAGACGTCGATGTGGTAGTAGGTGTTGGCGGCCTCGAAGCCGTCCTGCTCGCGGGTGAAGGTGAAGGACGAGCTGCCCTGGGTGAAGAGCCCCTTGAAGGGCGACGCCCAGTCGGTGATCTCGGCACGCGGCCCGACCAGCGAGAAGGTTCCACCATTGTTGGTGATGTCGCTCAGGGTGCGATTGAAGATCTCGGCGGTGAGCTGGGGCGTGTCGGCATCGTTGCCGTCGACATAGCCGGCGGTACCGTAGGCCACCGTCGCCGAAGACAGCGGATCCGGATCGAAGACATCGCCGTCACCGTCGACCGTCGAGGTGCCACCGTAGGCCATCTTGTCCTCGGCTCGGAAGACCTCGCCACTGTGGGCGTCGACCAACACCTCCCAATCACCCAACGGCGAGACCCGCGGACTGGAGAAGATGCGGTAGGCGAGCCGACCGGCCGTCGCTCCCGGGTAAACCACCAGACCGGCGCGGTCGAAGTGGAAGCCGCCGCTGGCGTCGAGATAGCCGTGGGCGATCTCGCGCGCCTGCTCGGTGGTCAGGGTCGGCCGCAGGTTGTCGACATCGACCCTCGACTTGTAGGTGTTGGCGACATAGGTCACGCGATCGTCGTTGTTGATCTTGATCGTGACCTCGGCACCGTAGACCGGAATGCCCTCGACCTGCTGGCGGTAGCGCACGACGTGGCCCGAGAGGCCGGTGCGGGTGGCGTGGTGCTTGAGATCCGAGAACGTCGGATCGCGCAGCTCGAGAACCCCCTCGGCGGCCTTGAGGTACTGCTTGGCCATGTCTTCCGGGGTGCCGTGGTCGGCCTTGAAGTTCTGATGGAACAAGGCGGCCGGCGAACCGTTGCGATCGATCCGGGAGTGACCGGACTTCTCATAGACGGCGGCACCTTCGAGACCTTTCTCGAGGCCCGTGTCCGGCTTCGGCTTGGCCGCCATCGCCGGCACTGCGACGAGCGCAAGAGCCAGCAGGACGGCGAAAGCAATGCGCTGGTAAGTCGCCATGACTTCGCTTCTCCTTGGAGTGGTAGACGAATACTCGATCATTTGAGTCGGGGCTCTTAGGAAGAGCCCATCTGTCGAATTCGACCTCAAGACGGCCTGTCAGCCGGCCCCTACTCTGCTTGATCCGTCTCGCGGATCCAGCAGTATAGCGCAAGCACCATGAACGCCGAGGCGATCGCGCCGCGGGGCGTCAGCTCGAACTGTGCCGCGGCGCCGGCTGCAGCACCCGGCCGAGACGCTCCTCGGCGAGGCGCAGCAGGTCGTCGAGACCGGTGCGTTGACGGGCGCTGACCGCCACGCCGCTCCAGCGCCGGGCCAGGTCCTCGGCCGCCGCCGCCGTCAGCCGATCGCACTTGTTGAGCACCACGAGCTGCTCCTTGGCTGCCAGATCGAGGTCCGAGACCAGCCCCTCGACGGCGGAGAGCTTGTCGTCGAGGCGCGGATCGGAGGCGTCGGCGACATGCAGCAGCAGATCGGCGTCGACGAGCTCTTCGAGGGTGGCGTGGAAGGCGGCGACGAGGTCCTTGGGCAGGTCCGAGAGAAAGCCCACCGTGTCGGTGACGATGACCTCTCCCTGGCGCGGGAACCGTAGTCTCCTGCTGGTGGGATCAAGGGTGACGAAGAGCTGGTCGGCGGACTCCACCTCGCTGCGGGTGAGGGCATTGAGCAGGGTGCTCTTGCCGGCATTGGTGTAACCGATGATCGACAGCACCGGCAGATCCGCTCGCCGGCGGCGACGGCGCCGCAGGTCGCGCTGGCGGGCTAGCCGGGCCACCTTCTTCTCGAGCCCTCGGATGCGGTCGCGGATGCGCCGCCGGCTGACCTCGAGGGCGGTCTCGCCGGGCCCCCGACTGCCGATACCACCGGCCAGCCGCGAACGACCGGACTCGCGGCCGGAAAGGCGCGGCAGCGCATACTTGAGCTGTGCCAGCTCGACCTGCAGCTTGCCGTCGCCGCTGCGCGCCCGCTGCGCGAAGATGTCGAGGATGAGCTGGGTGCGGTCGACCGGCCGGAGACCACTCGAATCCTCGAAGGCGCGGGCCTGGGCCGGCCGCAGATCGACATCGAAAATCGCCACCTCGGTGCCATGGCGCATGCCCTCGAGCATGATCTCGCGCAGCTTGCCGCGCCCCACCACGGTGCGCGGATGCAGCCGCTTGCGGCGCTGCCGAACTGTACCGGCGACCTCGACCCCGGCGGCGCGGGCGAGCTCCAGAGTTTCTTCGAATCGCTCGTCCTCGAGCGCCACACCGACCACCAGAGCCGGCTCGCCGGCAGTGCGGGCGGCGGCCTCGGCCTTGCGTGACAGCTCGTCTTCGAGAGCGCGCATGGTGGCTTCGAAGTCGAGCTCGAGGCGGGGCAGCTCGGCAGCCGAGAAGATGCGGAAGGCGTCCTCCCAGGAGCTGTCCTCGGCGGGCGTCTCGGGCGCCAGGTGAGCCACCTCGACGCGGCCGGCGTCGCCGTCCGGCAGCGCCTCGATCACCGCCACCATGTCGAGGCGAAGCAAGGCCAGATCGTTGAGGTCGTCCTGGCTGAGGGGCTCGCCCCGCAGGTGGGTGTGGATCAGGCGCAGTCCACGGAATCGCCGATTGGCACCGCGCAGCCGGCCGACGTCCGGCAGCTGAAGCTGGAAGGCATCGCCCACCATGACATTGCGCACCACCCCCTCGCGGGAGAGGAAGACACCCACCTGGCGACCGAGCTGGCGGGAAACCGCCGCCAAGTGCCGACCGAGCTCGAGGGACACCAGCTGTCGCGGCGAGACGCGCCGCCGATAGGTGCGCTCGAGGGCGTGGCGTTGGGACGCCTTGACGCCCTTGAGATCGCCATGGACCGGTTGGGAGATCAGTGACCTCCGGGGGTACGACCGGCGCGACGCCGAGGACGGCTCAGTGGACGACTCCGTCCGAATCCGGGCTCGAGCGCTCGCCGACCATCGCGATCAGCGAGGTCAGGAGATCGCGGCGCGCCAGCGGGCCGTCGGCCTCCAGCAGCGCCTGCTTTTCCGCTGGAGAGAAGGGCAAGGCTGCCGCCAGACCATTGACCACCGTGTGGCCGGGAAGCTGCTCGAGCTGAGCGAGATCGACTTCCCCGGGTCGACGCTCCTGGAGGGCCGCGATCAGCGGCAGAGGATCCACTTCCACCTGATCTTCTTCGAGATCGGCCGAAAACTCGGAGCAGTCCGCTTCCACCCGCCGGTAGCCCCGGCAGAGCTCGAGCTCGCGACGCACGCGAAAGCGGCTGACGCCGCGCAGCACGATCACGAAGCGGCCTCCCGTCTGCGGCTCCAGACGCTCGATACGGCCGGCGCAGCCGATCTCGTAGAGGTCCGGCCGCTGTCCCTCGTCGCCGGGCCGCGGCGTGTTGTCCTGGCGCGGCGCAAGGGGCTGGATCATGCCGATCACCCGATCTTCCTCGGCGACGTCCTCGACCATCGCGCGGTAGCGCGGCTCGAAAATATGGAGCGGCAAGAAGCTGCTGGGCAGGAGCAGGACGCCGGTCAGCGGGAACACCGGGAAGACGGAAGGCAGGGGCTCAGCCATCGCCTCCATGATTCCACGAGCCGACCCGCCAGGTCACCTCCCAATCTGCTCGCCGTCAGCGCCCGTGCCCCGGAGCCGCCGAGCGCATCACCGTGTTGCTCCAGGAGGTCGTGTCCCCGGACTCGAAGCCGTCAGTGAAGATGAAGCTCACGCGAGCCACCAGCAGGTCTCGAATGCTGATCGGCAAGTTGCTATGGACGTCGACCGGATTCGAGCCATCGAGGCCAGCGCGGCGAATGCGCGCACCGAGGGCAGAACCGTCGCCGACGCCCTCGGTCCAGTACAGCATCCCGCCGGCGTTATCGACGGCCACATCATGAGGCTGAGCGAGACCGTCGGACGAGTCCAGGATGGTCTCGCGGTTCATGCCGTCGAGGTCCGAGCGATGGATGCAGTCGCAGTCGTGATCGGTCCAATAGAGCTTACCCGCCGTCGGGTCGAGGTCGATACCGCGGATCGAGGAGCTCTCACCGAGATGGATGTCGACGACGTTGCTGCCGTCGAGATCGGAGCGGCGAATCGCCGCCACCGGCGAGGAGCTGTCGGCGATGCCATCGACCCAGTAGAGGTGTCCCTGGGTGGCGTCGAGGGCGAGGTCGTGAGGCCGCTCGAGCCCCGGCACGACGGTCGTCAACCCGGTGCCCGCGGTGGTCGCCGAGTAGATGCCACCACCGGTTCCGACGGGCGAGTTCTTCGCCCAGTAAAGGCGCCCCCCGGCGGCGTCGAGAACCATGCCTCGAGAGTTGACCAAGGTGCTCTCGCCGGTCATCAGGAGGCTGGCTTCGTCGGCCTGGCGAGGCTGGTGCATCAGGGTCCCGTTGTCGCCTTCCGCGAAGTAGAGATCACCGGTCGCGCCGTCCACCGCCAGATCGTGACCCTCGTCGGAAAAGCGCTCGACGAGGAAGGTGCGATTGACGACCTCGAGGCTGAACTCGACGCGATCGAGGCCATTGTCGTTATCCGTCGTCCCGACGCCGTAAGCGTACTCGTTGGTGAGATCGACATCGAAGGGCCTGGAGAGCGGTAAGTTGGTCGAGGGCAGGAGCGCCGTGAGATCGGAACCGTCGGTGCCGACCCGCTGCAGCGAACGATCGACGGCGACGAAGTAGATGTCCCCTTGGCGCAGCTCGAGGGTCGACGGCACCTCTCCGGTGAGCACCGTGATCGGATTCTGCCCATCGAGATCCCGCCGCACGATGCCGACAACGCTCGAACCGGCACCGAAATAGAGATGGCCGTTGGCGGCGTCGACCTCGACCTCGACGGTGGAGTCGTTGACAACCGTCAGGGCAACGGCATTGGAACCGTCGAGATCGGCGCGATTGAGGGTCTTCAGCGAATCCGTCAGGTAATAGACATGGCCGCCGGCCGGATCCAATCCCAGCCCTCCCGGCTCGTCGAGACCGGACAGCAGGTTTTCGAAGGCGGAGCCGTCGGTCGCCACGCGATCGAGGGTGCCGCTCTCGTTGGTCCAATAGAGCCAGCCGCCGGCGGCGTCGAGCTCGAGATCCTCGACATTGCCGAGACCTTCCCACAGCAGCTGCCGATTGCTGCCATCGAGATCGCCGGCGAAGAGCCGCATCTCCTCCGACTTGAAATCCTCGCTCCAGTAGAGGCGACCGCCGGCCAGATCGACGACCACGCCGTCGACCTCCCAACTCGCGACCACCCGTTCCGGCGCCTCGTCCGGGAGCCGGCTTTCGAAGATCTGAAGGTCATTGTTCGTAGCCCAGTAGAGAAAGTCACCGCCCTCGGCGGGTGGGACCACGAGAAGGGTAGAGGCCGCCAGGAGGGCGGCCTGCCAGGTCCGAAGCTCAGCCATGTCGCTCACCTCAAAAGAACTTCCGTTTCCTCTCCCGGAACCAAGACGACTCGGCGCTGAGGAGCTCTCTACGAGAAGATCGACGGAACCTCTACCCGCTCGCAGCGGCTCACTCTCAACGGGCTCACTCCCAACCGTTCGAGACCCGCAGCGCGCCATGACGCCGCGCGAAGGCGACGTCGACCAGGCCGAGGGCGCCGTCGCGGGGTCGTCGCAGACACCAGCAGATGTCGTAGGGCACGTAGCCGTAATTATCCATGAAAGCCACGACTTCTGTGAAGATCGGCTGCTCCGGGCGAAAGCGAAACCAGGAGGTCTCGAGGACGAAAAGCTCGCTCTCGCCGAGCAGCGGACCGGCGGCTTCCAGCACTTCCAGCTCGAGGCCCTCGACGTCGAGCTTGACCAGGTCCGGCGGCGGCTGGGTTGCGTCGCACACCGAAGCCAGGGTGACCAGCGGTACCGTGCGCGCCTCCCAGCCGACGGCGGCCGCGCCTTCGGCGCCGGGAAGGAAGGACGAGCTGCCGCCATCCGGCGCCACCGCCAGCACCGACTCGCCACAGCGGCCAGCGGCGCCGGCGGCGATCCAGCGCCGACCCGGCGACTCTCCGCAGAACTTCTCGAGGGCCGGCGCCATCTCTCGCCGCGGCTCGATCAGGGTGAAGCGGGCATCGGGGAAGAACCGGCTGGCGGTACGGCTCCAAGAAGCCTCATTGGCCCCGACGTCGAGGACGTGGCGCGGCGCGAAGCCGCGCCCCTTCAGGCCGGCGAAGAAGGCGGGCAGGGAGCCCAGCGAATCGCCTTCGCCGGAGGAGCGCCGAACCCACCTCCTGAGGGAGGTCAGCATCTTGGTACTCTACCGCGATGACGGCGGCTCCCCAGCCCAAATCCGAAGCCCCGCCTCTGCCCGATCTGCTCTCCCTCGAGGGCGGCCCCGGGGTCGACCGCGACCTGCTTTCGGAAATCCTCGAGCTCGCCTTCCTGGGGAGCGAGAAGGCCGCCGACCTCGACCGCGCCATGGGTGACACGGGCCTCCCAGAATCGCGTTGGGACGGCCGGCTGTTCGCCGACGACCTGTTCCTCGCAGACTTCGTTCGCGAATCCCTCACCCTGGCCTTCGATGGCCATCGCTACCGGGTCAACGAGCGCTTCCTCCGCCGTGTCCTGGCCAATCCTCCGACCGACCTGGCGGCGGTGGAGTTCCGCCAGCAGATCCTCGGCGAGCTGGTCGCGCGGCCCCAGCTCGCCGAGAAGGCTCGGCAGCTCTATCGCCAACTGATCGTGCTGGTGTCGATGTTCAAAGCGCCGAATTCCGGCGCGCGCCTCGATACGGTTCTCTTCCGCCTCGACATCCTCAAGCAGTTGCGTCGCCTGGTCGGCGCCATGGTCGACGACTTCGCCGAAGCCCAGTCCGGCCTGCGGCGGCTGCACGAAGCCGGGCGGGCGACCCGCGCCAGCCGCGAGTTCCGCATCCTCGAAGCCCTCCTCGACCACCACGACCGGGCGGCCCGGCTGCGCATCGACGTCGACTTCGGTGCCGACGGCAAGATTCGCGACCTGCGCGTCGCCGAGCTCCTCGAGGACACCGCCAACCGCTTCCATCACGGTTTCGCGCGGCGTCTCTGGCTGCGTTTGAAGATGGCCCTGCGCGGCTACCGGCCGGACCGCGTCGAAATCCTCAAGCGGCTGGTCCTGCGGGTCTACCAGGACATCGCACCGGCGCTGCGACCGATCGTCCAGGTAGCCGGCCATCTCGAGGTCTACCTCACCGCCCTGCAGTTCGCCGAAAGCGCCCGCCAACGTGGCCTCGAGGTCTGCCTGCCGGCGATGGGGGGCGACGCCCTCCGCCTGTCAGGTTTGTTCAACCCCCTCTTGCTGGCCCGCGGCGAAACCCCGACCCCCAACCACCTGCAGGCCGCCACCGCCACCACCACCTTGATCACCGGCCCCAACTCGGGCGGCAAGACCCGCCTGCTGCAGGCCGTCGGCCTGGCCCAGATCCTCGCCCAAAGCGGCCTTTTCGTGCCCGCCGCCGAGGCCCAGATGCCGCTCGTCGACGGGCTCTTCGCCTCCCTGCTGCACAACGCTGCCGCCGACCAGTCGGAAGGCCGCCTGGGGACCGAGCTGGTGCGCATTCGAACCCTCTTCGAATCGGTCGGCTCCCGCTCCCTGGTGATCCTCGACGAGCTCTGCTCCGGCACCAATCCCTCGGAGGCCGAGGACATCATCGCGATGGTCCTCGAGCTGCTCGAGGAGCTCGCGCCCCTGGCCCTGATCAGCAGCCATTTTCTCGATTTCGTTCGCCGCCTCGAAGCCGCACCGCCGGTGCCCGGCCTGACCTTCCTGCAGGCCGAGATCGACGCCGCCGACCGACCGACCTATCAATTCCTCTCGGGGGTGGCGACCAGCTCGCTGGCGGCACAAACCGCCCGCCGCCTCGGCGTCACCTCCGAAAAGCTCGCCGCCCTGGTCCAGGACCAGCGCACGGCGAAGGTACCCAGCGAGGACTCACCATGTTCCGCCAAACCACCCGCCTCCTGACCCTTCTTCTGCTGCTGGCGAGCGCTGCTCCGCTCCTCGCCGACTCGCCGCAGCAGTCCGCCATCGATCGCCTCCTCGAGCTCCATGGCGAGACCGAACGCGACCGCATCGAGCGCGGCGTCGACCAGGTCGCTGCCGCCTGGACCGACTCCGACGGCGACCTGGCGGAGTTCGTCGTCGCCGAGTTCCTGCCCCGCGGCGACCAGCTCGAGGCCACCTTCGAGCGCTTCGAATGGGCCCGCGAACGCATCGACGGCTACATGACCTCGATGGTGCGCGATCTGCGCCGCGGCGTCGACCTCGAGATCGGGCCACTGCTCGCCATCGACCACCGGCTGGCCGCCTTCAACCCTTCGGCGCACCTGACGGAAGACCTCTACGCCAGCAAGCTGGCCTTCATCGCCCTGCTCAACTTCCCGCGCTCTACCCTCGAGGAGCGGCTCGCCGAAGGCGACCGCTGGAGCCGCCGGGAATGGGCCGAGCGCCGACTGACGGGAGGCTTCGGAAGCCGCGTGCCGGCGCAGATTCAACAGGGCATCACCGCCGCCATGTCGGCCGCCGACAGCTACATCAACGGCTACAACATCCACCTCCACCACCTCCTCACGGCGGACGGCCGGCGGCCCTTTCCGGAAGGTCTGCGGCTGATCAGCCACTGGGGCCTGCGGGACGAGCTCAAGGGTCGCTATGCCGACCCTGAAGGCCTCGAGAAACAGCGCCTCATCCAGCAGGTCTTCGAGCGCATCGTGCGCCAGGAAATTCCAGCGGTGGTGATCGATGACCCGCGCTTCGATTGGGACCCGGTGGCCAATCGGGTCACCCTGGCGACCGGAGCCGAGGGCCAGCCTTCGAACGCCCGCGAGAACGACGAGCGCTATCGCCACTGGCTCGAGATCTTCCGCGCCCAGCGCGCCGCGGACACCTACTCACCGGATCAGCCGACCTTCATCGCTCGCCGCTTCCAGTCCAACCGCGAGATTCCCGAAGCGCAGGTCGAAGCCCTGTTCGACGCCGTGCTCAGCTCGCCCCTCGGCCGTCAAGTAGCGGAAGAAGTATCGGACCGGCTCGGCCGCCCCCTCGAACCCTTCGACATCTGGTACCCGGGCTTCAAGCCCGGCGGCGGCCAGGACGAAGCCGAGCTCGACCGCCTCACCCGCCAGCGCTATCCCTCCGCCGATGCCTTTGCGGACGACATCCCGCGCATCCTGCGCGAGCTCGGCTTCACCGGGGAGACGGCGGAGCTGGCGGCCAGCCACATCGTGGTCGAGCCATCGCGCGGCGCCGGCCACGCCTACGGCGCCTCGCGGCGCGACGACAACGCCCATCTGCGCACCCGCATCGGCGCCCAGGGCATGGACTACAAGGGCTACAACATCGCGGTCCACGAGCTCGGCCACAACGTCGAGCAGGTGTTCTCGATGACCACCATCGACCACACCCTCCTCCAGGGGGTGCCCAACACCGCCTTCACGGAAGCCCTCGCCTTTGTCTTCCAGGAGCGCGACCTCGAGCTGCTCGGCCTCGCCGACGGAGGTGGCTCCGGCGCGCGGGACGAGTCGATCCTCGACACCTTCTGGTCGACCCGCGAAATCGCCGGGGTGGCGCTGGTCGACATGAAGGTCTGGCGCTGGCTCTACGACCATCCGGAGGCCACCCCAGGGGAGCTGCGGCAAGCGGTGGTCACGATCGCCGAGGAAGTTTGGAACCACTACTTCGCCGACCTCTTCGGAGTTCGCGATGTCCCTCTTCTCGCCGTCTATTCGCACATGATCGACGCCGCCCTCTACACTCCCGATTACCCCCTCGGCCATCTCATCGCCTTCCAGATCGAGGAGCACTTCCGCTCCCTCGGCGGTCCCCTGGGGCCCGAGTTCGAGCGCATTTCGCGCCTCGGCCGACTGACGCCCGATGCCTGGATGCGTCAAGCCGTCGGCTCGCCGCTCTCGGCCCAGCCGCTGCTCGACGCCACCGCCCGAATCCTCGGCGAAACGCCTCCGAAAACCGCGCTCTCGCCCGATGGCGTGCCGATTCGCTACGGCGTTCACGGGGAGGGCGACACCACCCTGGTCTTGATTCACTGCTGGTGCTGCGACGCCACCTTCTGGCAGTCGACCGTCGACCGGCTGGCCGGCGCCTTCCGGATGATCACCGTCGATCTCGCCGGCCACGGCCTGTCGGGCCTGAATCGGGACGTCTTCAGCATCGAAGCCTACGGTGAAGACGTCGCAGCGGTGGTGCGCGCCGAGAAGGTCGAGCAGCCGATCTTGGTCGGCCACTCGATGGGTGCCTTCGTGATGATCGAAGCGGCTCGTCGGCTGGGACCGGACCGGGTGCAGGGATTGATCGCCGTCGACTCGCTGCAGAACCTCGAACGCGAGTTCGATCAGGAGCAGATGGCCGCCTACTTCGAAGCCCTCGAAACCGACTTCGCGGCCCAGGTGCAGCGCACCGTCGGCCCCTACTTCGACCCCGCCACCGATCGCCAGGTGGTCGAGCGCGTCGCCGCCAACATCGGCCAGGGACCGCTCGAGGTCGGCGTCTCGTCCCTACAGTCGATCATCACCTACGACGCTCCGGCAGCACTCGCCGGCACCGACCTCGACCTGCGGCTGGTGGCTTCCCCGATCGACCCCATCGAGCACGCCACCAACCGCCGGCACACGCGCAGCTTCGAGGCCGAGGTGCTCCCCGGAGTCGGCCACTGGCCGATGTTCGAAAAGCCGGACGAGCTCGCCGCGGCCCTCGCCCGGATGGCGAACGACTTGATCGACGACGACTGAGGCTCTCGAAAGCCGAGTCGTCCCGCCCTCAAAGGCGGCGCTCACGACATCAGAAGGCTGCGCAGCTCACGGAACCTTGCAAGCCAGCCTGAGGCTGCGGGATAGGTTTCGGTTCTCGACTGCGATCAGCCGACGCAGGGCTTGAACCTCAGACGGTCCGAGCCAGCGGCGATGCAGAGACCCTTCTCGATGGATTCGAAGCCGCGACGCTTCCGACTGAACAATCGTCTGCTGAAAGCGACCCAAAGGAGAATCTCCCGAATCCACCGATCGTCGCGCCGCCACCTGACAAGGCCAAGGCAAAGTCACGTCGAAGACAGAACCCAGCTGCCCGGGCGCGACACTTCCGACCTCGTTCTCCAACCGGCGACTCTCGGGAGTGAGACGCAAGCCCGGGATCCGGAGAGCAAATTCTCCACCGTGCCCAATGAGCAGTCGGGACCAGCGGACGGTGGCCGAAAGCTCTACAAAGGGTCCGTTGTCATCCTTCGACAGCCAATCGAGGCGATCGATCTCGACACCCGACAGCCGACGTTCCACGAACGAACGTCCAGTGACTCGCATCTGGTCAGGCGGCCCTGCCGAGAGAAGCTCGACAGCCGCTTGCCCCCGCAGTTTGAGGACCAACTCTCCGACGGCATCGCCTGATGAATCGACCGTCAGGTTCACCTCGAGCTCCCGGCGCTCTGCCTGCGCCGAAACCGGGATCTGAACCAGATCGTTGATGGACGATCCCACCACGAGAGCCAGTTGACCGCCCAGCAGCGGATTCAGCCAGCGGCTACCTCCCATCGACTGAGTAGGGTCGACGAACAGATAACCGCCTCCAACGGCATCTCCAGAGGCTGTCGCCAGCTGCCGAGCCGGCACCGCGAGAATCAAGTGGTTGAACTGTGTCGGGGACGGAAAGTCCTCGTCGACGGCATCTTGGCGAGCGCGAACCAGTGCTGGAAAGGCGTCGATTCCGACCGCTCGCAACATTTCCATGAGCAGCATCGACTTGTCTTTGCAGTCCCCCCAACGACGCTTCAGAACCAGCCTCGGCGGCGACGGCTGAAACCCACCGATTCCGACCTCGACTGCGACATACCGCACGCTCTGCTGGACGAATCGGGTGAGCTCCTCGAGGGTTGACCGTGGACTGTCTGACAGCAGGCTTCTGGCTTGTCGCGCAACTTCAGGGCCACCTTCAGGGACGCCTGAAAGCAGCTCTCGATACCATTGCCCAACTCGCTCCCAGGTCGGATCACTGGCCCAGCTATATCGCAACACCGAGGGCCCATCCGCAGCCGGCTTCAGCCCGGTTGTCGAGATTTCAAGCCCGCCGTTCTCGAGGGTTTGGACATCGAAGGGATCAGCATCTCCCTCGATTTTCCAGTATAAAGAGGGGCCTCCACCATCGAGGCGAACTGTTAGGTTCTCCACTGGCAACTCCCCGGACAGCAGCACCGACTCGACCGGATAGTAGGGCTCTATCTCGACCTCGGTCCTCACTTCCAGAACAGAACCGACTACGGCCTCCGGAAAACTCATGATCAGAAGTTGGCTCGAGTCGTGGAAGTTTCCACTCGGAAGCTTGACCCGATCCTGGTTCTTGCGACGCCCTCGTCGAACCTCGCCATCGGGCATCCGGAGCAAGCCTCGGGCAGAGACCAGTTTCCGGTGATCGTCGAGGTAGACCCTGTGCTGGCGCCAGAGAGCCAAGTCTCGCCGGTCTTCGATCCGCACTCGAAGACTCTCGTGCTCCCTGACCTTGCCGTCACCCCTGATCTCGATGGCAACGGACCGCTCGACAACAGTGGCACCGTGCACCGACCAGCCGAGCGCTATCAGGGCGACGATCCAGAAACTACTGCGCCAAGAGAACAAAAGCCTGAGCATCTCCCTGCACCGTGGCCTCATAGAGCTGCCGAAGCGCGGCATACGGGCCTCCCGGATCGACCTCGGGCTGCCTGATCTCCACGACACGGACCCAGGTGGCTTGGCGCCCGACCCGGTCGAGCTCGACACTTTGGCTCGACCTGCCAACTCGGCTCGCCGAAAAGTGGTCTTCCGGAATCGCCGTCATCGACCAGCCCTCAGGCCAGGTGATCGTCGATTCGAGCCTCTCGGTGCGAGCGAAGTCGAGCCTCACCGCCGTGCGCCTTTCGTGAGGCGGCAGGACAAAAGGTTGGATGGTCAGCCCAAGGGGCCTACTTGGCTGCAATCGAACTTCATCGCCCAAGATCTCCTCGTCCCGCAGACGGACCCTCCAGCTCACCTGATAACCCTTGAGCGAGGTCTCCGAGACCGAAATCTCGAAGACCTCGAAGCGCGGAAGATTCTCACTCAAGACTTCGGACCAGCGCTCCTCTGAATCTCCGAAAAGGTCGAGCAATCGTTGCGCTGCAGCTTCGTGACCCGTAAGAAGCAGCTCACCAACTCCCGAAACCCCGCCGGCAGTATCGATACTCCACCGAGTCCGAGCAAACCGTTCACTGTCCTCGGCCGACGACCTCGGCAGCTCCACAAACTTCGGTTCTCGATTAGGGAGAACCAGACCGGGAGTGCCCTCGAACCCTGCCTGAATCTCTCCGAAGTC
Source organism: Acidobacteriota bacterium (assembly GCA_039028635.1). Taxonomy (NCBI): domain Bacteria; kingdom Pseudomonadati; phylum Acidobacteriota; species Acidobacteriota bacterium. The sequence continues at coordinate 62,260 of JBCCHV010000012.1, read as the reverse complement.
CACAAACCGGTTCACGGGATCGAGAAACAGTGGTTGGTCCTCGAGCGAGACCAAGACCAGCACGTGCAGAAACTGAAACGGGTTCGGCATCTCTCGATTGATCTCACCAAGTCTCCGGTTCGCCACCAGGACGAGTTTGCTCGGGACATCGATCGCTTCCAGCATTTCATGTAACAGGAGAGCCTTGTGGGCGGCCGGCCCTCCCTTGTTCTCGAAAACTTCGTCCAGTGTCGGCTCGCCGGCGAATACTCCCCAGCTACCGGAGGTGTCAACTTCGTCCCGAACGAATCGCCAAAGGGCCTGGACACGCTCCCGAGTACCGGACAGCTCACGCACCATCTTCTTGCTCTGACGGCGGACCTTTCTGTTGTCCCTCTGCGCCACCTTGTGGCTACGACGCAGCATGGCCAACGAGCTTTCCCAGCTACCCATCAAGGGAAGCGGTCCGCCGGTCGCAGCGACTTCGGTCGGTAGCAGGACAACATGGGTGGAAACGTCGACCGCCGGAGGCGACAGCGGCTCTTCGGGAATCGGAGGCAAATTCTCAACCCAGAAGCGAAGAATCCGCCCCTCGGGCGTTCTGTCCTTCGCTCCGTTCACGAACACCCCAGGCACTACCCGTGGCCATGGCTTGACGCCCAGATCCTCCGGTACTGCATAGGTGATTTCAGACCGTAAAGTCGGAATCTCGCGACCGAATATCCATGGTTCAAGCCACCATGAACTGTTCCACTGAAGGGTGTATCGGTAATCGATGATCGACCCCACCCGGAGGCCTGGAAAAGCAATCTTCGTCACGTACCGACCCGCAAGCTGAGATCTCGCTTCCTCGAAGATGGACTCTGGACCGAGCATGTCGACCAGACCGTCGGGGTGCACCGCTCGCGCCTCAAGCTCGCTCAGACGCCGGCTCCTGTCATGCTCGATCTCGACTTCTCCGAGGATTTCGACGCCCCTCGGATCAAGGATCTTGATCCGCACCTCGACCTCGAGCCGCGACGTCTTGTGTCGGGAATCGTCTCGAAATCGGCAATAGCCCCGTTCGAAGAGCACGACTCCAGGCGCCGAAGGGAAGCCAGCAACCGATTCCAAGGCTCGCTCGGCTGCAGTTACGGGAGCAAATTCCCGCGCAGCCGAGGAGTCCCCCGGCATGAGGAGCAGAAAAACCCCGAGAACGAGGGCGGCCCACTTCCGGTCAACCCTGAGAGTGGTCAGTCTCATAGACCTCACCGAGAGCTTTCGTCATTTGCCTATCCGAAAAGACGGACAGAATACCTATTTATCCATAAAATTCGTCAAGATTATAGAGGTGAAGTGTGGCGCGAGTCCCGGAACCTCTTCCGAGACGAACGGTCTACGCCAGGCGGCCCTGCTCCCCCAGCACCGGCGATTTCTTGACTCGACGACCACTCCGAATCGGAGAATACGAGCTCCCCTTGTTCTCGCCTTCCGCAATTTCTTACCTGGAAAACGACCATCACGCCCTCATACCATTCGAGGATAAATTTATCCCTTGCCAAAAAATTTTTTCCCCGTAAGTCACACGAACTAAGGCTCTAACCCTCTGAAACCACGAGGCTTACGGTTGCTTCTGGCGATGATTGTCGCTACATTGGTGTACATGACGCGCTTCGAGAACATCGGTAAAGCTCTGCGCCTCTTGCGCGAGAAGAAAGGCAAGAGCCAGAAGGAGCTCGCCCTCGCCGCCGGGATCACCAGCGCCATGCTGAGCAATTACGAGACCGGCGAGAAGAAGCCTTCCCTCGACAGCCTCGGCAAGATCATCGAAGCACTGGACTTGCATCTCGGCAAATTCGACGACGCTCTCGACGTCGTCAACGACCGTCCCCTGCGCTCCCAGCAGTTCGGGTACGCCGCCAATCCCGCCCCGGGGCAGGCGATGGGGGTCGACGTCAAATCCTTCATCGGCGTCGAAGAAGACTTGCCGCCGGACCTCGAGCAGGGCTTCGCGGAAATGATCCACGGCTTTCGCCAGATCTCCCGCTACATGTACCGCACCGCCATTCGCACCGGCCGCGGCCTGCCCTGACCGCCTCTCAACGGTGATGCCGATGCCAAACATCGGCATCGCGCCCAAGGCTCTCACCCTGCGGATTACCCCGCCGCTCAACGGGCGGACAGATTTTCGCGCCTGCGGATAATCCTCGGCATATCCGTCCTGTCGAAAATTGTGCGCGACCCTCGACAACGCAGCGCACCTTTTGTCGCGAGGAGGCGGTACCTTGTTATTTCCAAGGGGAACATTTGTCGAGACTGTAAGTCTCTGATCTAAAAGGGTTTATCTTGCCACGAAGGCGGTTAGCAAGTAGATTGCAGCCATGCCCGTTTTCGATGGACTCGGAAAAGCCCTGCGCTGGCTCCGCGCCAAGCAAGACAAACGCCAGTACCAGGTGGCGGAATCGGCGAGCATCACCAAGGCGATGCTGTCGGCCTACGAAACCGGCAAGCAGAAACCCTCGCTCGAGACCCTGGAGAAGATCATGGAGGCCCTCGGCGTCGACCTCGCGGACCTCCACGATGCCCTGCTAATCGTCACCGAGCGCAAGCCCTACGCCGGCATGGCGCGCCGCGGCGCCGGTCCCTCCGGCGACGTCTTCGGCGAACCCTCCCTCGATGTCTACCGCATCCTGAGCGTCGACCGCCTCCTGCCCCCGGAACAGGAGCAGGCCTTCCTCGAGATGCTACGCGGCTTCCACCGCTTGATGCGCTTCATGCACCACAGCATGGACGACTCCCGCGACAACGGCGATCCCGAAGACTAGCCGGCCTCCGAAGCTGAGAGAGGAAGTAGACTGCCAGGCCATGCCTGGTGAAGGGGTCCTCCAGTTTCGCGCCGACCACCGCCAGCGCCCCCTCGACAAGGAAGCGATGGCGGCGGTGGCACCGCTGCTCGCCTGGCGGCGCGTCCTCCAGAGGCTCGGCCTGATCGGCCGCCAACCGGAGCGCTACGAGGGCCTCGCCTACGGCAATCTCAGCCTGCGCCTGGGCTCAGAGAGCTTCCTGGTGACCGCCTCCCAAACGTCTCATCTCGAAGCCGCTTCGGAGTCGGACCTGGTGGTGGTCGATGGCTGGGACTTGGCCGCCAATCGACTCACCAGTCAAGGTCCGTCGCTGCCCTCCAGCGAGAGCCTGAGTCACGGCGCCCTCTACCAGCGCGACCCCGCCATCGGCGCCGTCTTCCACGGTCACTCGCCGGAGATTTGGCGCTCGGGCCTTACCCAAGGCCTGCCGGCGACCCCCGAAGACGCCCTCAACGGCACCGTCGAGTTGGCTCGAGCCCTGGCCGAAGAGCCGGCCTTTGGCAACAGCGGCCTGATCATCATGGCCGGCCATGAAGACGGCGTCCTGGCCTACGGCGCCACCGCCGAGGAGGCCGGCGGCCATTTCGTCACCGCTCTCGCCAAGGCCTGGCAAGACAGCCGAGAGTAGCCCCCGACCCTTCAGCTCTCGGCGAGCAGGCGCAGGTGGTGGCTGGCGACGGTCATCATCGCGGCCTCGACCTCGGGGGCCTCGCGCAGGCGGCCGAGGAGCTCGTCGAAGCGCCGTACTTGGGGCCGACGCTCGGCGAGCCAGGTCTCGCCATCCGCACCGGTGGTCAGGATTCGGCGGGTGATCATGCCCTGATGCGCCTGGAGGTCCTGGACCAGAGCCTCGGCGGCGGCCTTTTGCCAGGGATCTTCCTCGCCGAGGGCGGCGGCACGCCGACGCAGCCAGTCGAGACCGAGGCGAGCGCCGAGCTCGAAGTAGGCCCGGCCGGCCTCCAGGATCGGCACTTCGGCGTCGCTGGCGATCGCCACCAGCTCACAGGCCGCCGCCACCACCCGCAACCCGGCGATGCGCTGCGCCAGAGGCTCGGGCAGACCTTCCGCCACCAGCTCGCGACAACGCTCGTCGGCGCCCTCGCGCAAGGCCGGAGGCAACAGGTCGCTGCCCGCTCCGAGCAGCTCGGCGGCCTGCGGACGGATCTCGTCGATGCGACCGGCGAGGGCTCCGAGGCCGTGCGGATTTCGCCGCAGCAGCCACAGCACGGTGCTCTCGAGGAGGGCCCCGACCTCGCGCAAACGGGCTAGCTGGACCGCCGCCGGGACCGCCAGATCGAGCGCTTCGATGGCGCTCCACAGGGAGCGCAGATCGAAGGCATCGCGCACCACCACGAAGGCTTTGGCAACCTCCGGAGCGCTGGCGCCGGTTTCCGACATCATGCGGCTGACGAAGGTCGGACCGACGCGATTGACCAGGCTATTGGCGAGATCGGTGGCGATGATCTCGCGGCGCAATCGGTGGCTCTGAATTTCGTCGCCATAAGGCTCGCGTAGGGGCCGCGGGAAGTAGTCCGCGAGATCCGCCGCCATCGCCGGATCGTCGGGCAGCTCGGAAAGCAAGACCTCGCGATAGAGAAAGATCTTGGCGTAGGCCAGCAAGACGGCCAGCTCGGGCCGAGTGAGCGCCTCGCCCGCGGCCCGCCGACGGTCGAGCTCGGCGTCGTCCGGCAAGAGCTCGATCTCGCGGTCGAGAAGGCCCACCTGCTCGAGCTGGCGCAGCGCCCCCTCCTGAGCCTCGAGGGCCCGCGGACCCCGCGCCTGCTCGACGGTGATCGCCTGGCTTTGCAGATAGTTGTCGCGCAGGACGAGGTCGGCCACCTCCTCGGTCATGGCTTCGAGCAGGGCGTTGCGCTGCTCGCCGTCGAGGTCGCCGCGGGTGGCCACGTCGGCGAGTAGGATCTTGATGTTGACCTCGTGATCGGAGGTCCCGACGCCGGCGGAGTTGTCGATGGCGTCGGTGTTGAGGCGCACCCCGGCGGCACCGAGCTCGATGCGGGCGCGCTGCGTCAAGCCGAGGTTGGCACCCTCGCCGACCACCTGACAGCGAACCTCGGAAGCGTTGATTCGAAGGCCATCGTTGACCCGGTCGTCGGCCGCGCCGTGGGTCTCTCCCTGGGCCTTGACGTAGGTGCCGATCCCACCGAACCAGAGCAGGTCGGCGGCACAGCGGAGCAAGGCCTGGATGAGCTCGTCGGGAGTCACCGACGAACGTTCGAGTCCCACCAGGGAACGAATTTCCGGCGTCAGCTCGACGCTCTTGGCGGAGCGCTCGTAGATGGCGCCGCCGGGCGACAGCAAGGCCCGATCGTAGTCGCCCCAGGAGCTCCGCGGGAGGGCGAAGAGACGCTGACGCTCAGCAAACGAAGTCGCCGCATCGGGGGACGGGTCGACGAAGATGTGAAGGTGGTTGAAGGCTCCCTGAAGGCGGATGTGGCGCGACAGCAACATGCCGTTGCCGAAGACGTCGCCGGACATGTCCCCGACCCCGACGACGGTGAAGTCCTCGCTCTGAATATCCCGGCCGAGCTCGCGGAAATGGCGCTTGACGGACTCCCAAGCGCCGCGCGCGGTGATCCCCATCGCCTTGTGGTCGTAGCCTGCCGAGCCGCCCGAGGCGAAGGCATCGCCGAGCCAGAAGCCGCGCTCCAGGGCGATGCCGTTGGCGACGTCCGAAAAGCGCGCCGTGCCCTTGTCCGCCGCCACCACCAGGTAGGGATCATCGCCGTCGTGGCGCACCACCTGGGACGGCGGCACCACCTCTCCCTGGACCAAGTTGTCGGTGACGTCGAGCAGCGCCCGGATCATGGTGCGGTAGGCCTCGACACCGTCCTCCGGGGTCGGCTCGTTGGATCCCTTGACCACGAATCCACCCTTGGCGCCCACCGGCACGATCACCGCGTTCTTGACCAGCTGAGCCTTCACCAGGCCGAGGATCTCGGTGCGGAAGTCTTCCCGCCGATCGGACCAGCGCACGCCGCCGCGGGCCACCCGGCCACCACGCAGGTGCACCGCCTCGACGGACGGCGAGTAGACGAAGATCTCAAAGGCCGGCCGCGGCTCCTGGAGCTTGAGAACCGACCGCGAATCGAGCTTGAGGGCGAGGTAGTCCTTGGCCTCGCCGTCGTCGCCGAGCTGGAAGAAGTTGGTGCGCAGAGTCGACCGGATGAGGTTGACGAAGCGCCGCAGGATGCGATCTTGGTCGAGCACCGTCACCCGACCGAGGGCGCGCCGCAAGCGACCCCGCAGCTCCACCGCCTGCTCCTTGCCGAGGGCACCGCGAGCAGGATCGAAGCGGGCATGGAAGAGGTCCACCAGAAGCCGGGTGGGCTCCGGGTTGCGAACCAGCGTCTCCTCCATGTACTGCTGCGAGAAAGGAATGCGAATCTGTCGCAGGTACTTGCAATAGGCGCGCAACACGATGATGTCGCGCCAGCCGAGGCCGGCAGCGAGCACCAGGCGGTTGAAACCGTCGTTCTCGACCTCGCCGTTCCACAGGCGAGCGAAGGCTTCGCGGAAACGTCCGCCATCGGCCTCGAGGTCGACTTCGAAGCCATCGGCGGTGACGAGCTCGAAGTCGAGCAGCCAGACGGAGCTCTCTTCGCCGCTGAGGCGTATTTCGTAGGGTTCCTCGGCGACCACCTTGAGGCCCATGTTCTCGAACATCGGCAGGATGTCCGAGAGCAACCAGCGGCCGGCGGCGTAGATCTTGAACCGCATCTCGTTGGCCGCCATCGCGGGCAGGCGATAGAGGCTCATGCGCAACTCGCCGGAAGCCAGCACTTGCTCCAGGTGATCGAGGTCCTGGCGCGCCGTGTCGGCGTCGAAGCGATCGCGGTAGGCGGCCGGGAAGGAGCTTCCGCAGCGTGCGAAGAGGGTCAGGCCTTCCTCTTCGCCGTGGGTTTCGACGAGGTGGCTGCGCAGGCGGTCTTGCCATGTCAGAGAGGCCCCTTCGAGCTCCTTCTGCAGGGCCTCGACGTCGCATTCCGGCACCTTGCCGGGCTGGGTGCGAATGGTGAACAGCACGCGCGCCAGGGGCAGATCGCCACTGCGCACGTCGAAGGCCCGCAGACGGCCGTTGAAGGCACCCGCAAGGCACTGCGCCATCTCTTCCCGCAGCTCCGTGTTGTAGCGATCCCGCGGCACATAGACCAGGCACGACACGAAGCGCTCGAAGGGATCGCGGCGCACGAACAGGGCGAGGCGCTGGCGCTCCTGGAGATGGAGAATGCCGACGCTCAGCTCGTAGAGCTCGTCGTCGGTCATCTGGAACATCTCGTCCCGCGGCAAGGCCTCGAAGATGTGGTGCAGAACCCGCGAGTCGTGGCTCCCGGGACTGAAGCCGGCGCGCTCCGCCACCCGCGCCACGCGATGGCTCACCAGCGGGATGCGTCGCACCCCTTCGTCATAGACCTCGGAGGTGAACAGGCCGATGAAGCGGCGCTCGCGATAGACCCTTCCGGCCTCGTCGAAGCGCCGTACGCCGATGTAGTCCATGTGCACCTGGCGATGGACCTTCGAACGATTGTAGGTCTTGGTGAGGAACAGCGGCACGGGCTCGCGGGCATGTGCCGCAGCGTCCGGCGACAGGGGCCGTCGCGAGCGCTCGAGGGAGGCTTCGCTCACCGTCTTCAGGATGCCCAATCCACTTTCCAGGTCGAGCCGCTGGTAGGTCTCGCCGTCCTCCTCCACGAGGTCGTACTCGCGATAGCCGAGGAACAGGAAGTGCTGCTTCAACCAAGTGAGGAAACTGGTCGCCTCCTCGGCCTCCGAAGGGGAGAAGATCTGCGAGCTCTGCGCCAGCTCGATCAGGGCCTCGTCGACCTTGCCCGCCATGGCATCGAAATCGTCGACCGCCGAGCGCACATCGGCCAGCACGCGCTCGAGCTCACGGGCGATCTGGTCGAGGGTGGCGGCGTTGGTGAGCTGATCGAACTCGACGTGAATGTACGACTCGGCGAGCCCCTCCTCGGCATCGTCGTCGAACCACTCGATGCGCCGCCCCTGGTCATCCCGGCGGGTGCGAACGATCGGGTGGCCGACCAGGTGCAGGGCCCTCCCGCGCCGGTTGAGGGCGCCGGTCACCGACGACACCAGGAAGGGCATGTCGTCGTTGACGATCTCGACCACCGTGTGCTCGCTCTGCCAGCCGTGCTCGGCGAGCTCGGGATTGAAGACCCGGATCTTGGCCTCGCCGACCTGCCGCACCTTGCCGAAGCGCCAGAGTGAGGTGACCGAGGCGAGCTGGGCGTCCACCGCCACCGCCAGCACATCCTCCGGCGCCACGGACGCGAAGTAGCGCTCCACGAAGTGAGCCGCCTTGGTGGCCTCCGAGGCCGGCAAGCGTTGCTGCAAGAGCTCGATCAGCTCGCGAATTCGTTGTCCTTTACGATCCTTGGCTGGACTCATGGGGGACCCTCGGGAGGCGGGGAGGAAGCCTCGTGGTGGGAGGTGAGGTGGTAGGAAACGCCAGGAATTTCGCCGATTTCGATACCCGCGGCAAAGCGCCGCGCCAATCGGGACTGGATTCTAGACGAGGCCAGCGCGGGAGAGAACCCCCACGCCAGCAAACACCGACCGCGGCACCGGCTTGCCGTCCGGATCGAGGAGACCGCGACGGTTGAGCCACTGACGAGCGTCGTCGGCGTCACCCGCGAACCAGGCCGCCGTCGAACCCTCGCGGAAGCTGTAGCCCCAGGCGTCCATGTCGGCCATCAGGCGCTCCTCACCAACCTCCGGCAACCGGCCTGCGAGCAGCACCTGAAGCAGGCAGACGGCATCTTCCTCGGCATAGTCGCCCCCGGCATCGGTGTCGATCGGACCGCGGCCTTCGAGGGTGGCGAGCACCAGATGACAAGCCTCGTGAAGGGCCGAATGGACCGGCGTGTCGGCGCGCACGAAGACCTGCTCACCCCGAATACCCGCCTCCGGCGCGCCCCAAAAGCTGCCGGGAAGATCCGCACCCGCGGGCAATGTCACCAGCTCGAGCCCCCAAGGCGCGAGCACGGCGGCCAGCGAACCGGGGGCGAGATCACCGCACAGGAAGACACTCGAGGCACGGGTCGTCATGGACGGAGTTTTTCACAGAAGTAGTGGTCGGAGATGCCGCCGCCCCCACCTCTGCGACCGCTCCTCCGAGACAACGCCTCGGAGTCCCCAAACCCGACGATAGAGTAGTCATAGTTGCCGCCAGCACCGCCATGACCCAGTCCGCCCTCCGCCTCGCCGCCGTCGCCATCCTCGGCGTCCTGCTCGCCACTTGCGCTTCGAGCCGGGACCGCTGGGGACCGCCGCCGAACATCGTCTTGGTGCTGCTCGACGACCTTGGCTACGGCGACCTCGACGGCACCGCCATCGACACACCGCGGCTCCGCCGCTTCGCCGGCCAGGGCATGGCATTGAGCTCGTACTACGCCAACGCCGCCGTCTGCTCGCCGACCCGCGCCGCCCTGCTCACCGGTCGCTATCCCCAGCGCTACGGCTTGCTGCGGGTGATCGGCGCTCGCTCCCAGCGCGGCCTGCCGACCAGCCCTTCCTTGCCGCGGCTGCTCCGCCAGCGCGGCTACCGAACCGGCCATGTCGGCAAGTGGCATCTTGGCGACAGCCGACCGGAGTATCTGCCGGCGGCCTGGGGCTATGAGCGCAGCGCGCGGCTGCCGACCAACCCCGACGGTCACTTCGATCTGCCCCTGACCTGGGACGGCGCCGCCGAGGCGACTTCCCAGCGCGGCCACTCGAGCCAGGTGCTCACCGACGCCGCCACCGCGATGATCAACCGCTGGGTGGCGACCGACGAACGCTTCTTCCTCACTTTGTGGCACTACGCTCCCCACGAGCCCTGGGAGGCCGACGAGCCCTGGCTGGCGGCCTATCCCGACGATGCCGCCGGCCGCTACGGCGCCATGGTGAGCCAGCTCGACCACCAGCTCGGCCGCCTGCTCGACCATCTCGAGCGAGCCGGAATCGCCGACGACACGCTGGTGATGATCGCCAGCGACAACGGCGGCGCCGGCGGCGGCGCCCACCCGCAAGGCAACGGTCCGTTGACCGGCTTCAAAGGCCAGCTCTACGAAGGCGGCATCCGAGTCCCGTTCCTGGCCCGCTGGCCGGGGCGCATTCCCGCCGGCCGGGTCAACGACTCGGTGGTGCTGGCCTTCGACCTCCTGCCCACCCTCGACGACCTCACGGAGCCTGCCTCGGTGGCGACCGCTACCGGCGCTCCCACCAGCCCGGGGGACGGCCGGAGCTTCCTCGAGGTGCTGACCCGCGACCGCCACCGGGAGCGCCCCGAGGCCTTGTTCTGGACCGCCAAAGGACAGGGCAAACGCTGGCGGCCGGCAAGCGGCATCGAGGACCAGTTCGCGGTCCGCCAAGGCCGCTCGAAGCTGCTCTTCTTTGGTGATCGGGTGCAGTTCTTCGACCTCCGCCCGGACGCCCCCCAAGAGCGAACCGAGAACGATCTCGGCACCAGCGCCAAGGCCCGCGAGCTGTGGGATCGCTATTGGGCCTGGCATCGCCAGGTGGGGCGGATTCCCTGGCAGGTCGACTCGCTGACCGGTGACAGCGAGGCCACAGCGGGCGGTTTCGAGCTCACCGGCGGTGCCGTGGCGATCGCCGACCATCCGCAGCTCGACATCGCCGATGGCAGCTTCACTGCCCTGGTCACGGTGACGCCAGAGATCCTCGGCGAGGACCGGGTGCTGATGCAGCGTGGCGACGGTTGGGAGCTGACCCTCGAGGCCGATGGCCGCCTGCGCCTGCGGGTGAGGGACGAGCAGGACCGAGTCAGCGAGCTGTCCAGTCGACGGTCCTTGCAACCCGGGATCGCCGCGCGAGTGGCGGTGACCTTTCACGGCTGGTCGCAGTCGCCGACCAGCTACCGTCTCTACCTCGATGGTGAGTTGCAGGTGGAGAGCCACGACGGCGCCCGGCGAGTGCGCGCCAGCCGGTCCCGCCTCTACCTCGGCAACGACGCGCAGGGCGACCGGCCTTTCATCGGCCACCTCACCGGCCTCGAGCTTCACGCCCTCAGCCTGACCGCCGAAGAAATCGCCGGCGGCCAGCCGCCCTTCCCGGAGCCCTAGGAGCTGCGGAAGAAGATCCGTGCTCGAGCTAACGCCGAGAGCGACGGGCGCGGTGAGGACGGAGGAGAACCAGAGTGGCACCGGCCCCGCCGGCGGACGGCGGCGCCGAGCAGAAACAGACCACCCAGCGGCCGGCCGGAGCGGAGGTCAGCCACTCGACGACGGCCGATTTGAGCACTGGCTGGCCGTCCGAGTGACGGCCTCGCCCGTGAATGATCAAGGCGGTGCGCTCTTCGTGGTCGCGGGCGCGCTCGAGGGCCGCCAGCGTGGCCTGCCGCGCCGGCGCCTCGGACATGCCATGGAGGTCGACCCGCACCGACCCGGAGGAGGACCGCAGAATCCGCAAGCGACGGGAATCGACCCCCGGGGCGAGGCCTTCGACCTGTTCGCCGAAGGTGCGGACGTCGAACCGCGGCACCGGCCTCCGGTCACCCTCGGGCGAACGCTTGGGCTTCGCCGGTGTCACCCGATCTACCCCTTGCGGCAGCTTCTCGACACCGCGCATGGCGCGCAGGAAATCGTCATCCTTGGTCATGACGCCTCCTCGAGGGTCCGGGTTCTCCACCCAGACTGGCTCAAGGTCTCAGGCTAGCAGGTCGAGCTGAGGGCTTCACTTCAGCCGAACAGCAGCACCACTCCGGCCACGGCCACCACGGCGCCGAGCCAGCCGCCCAGGCGCACCCGCTCTCGACCGAGGAGCACCACCACCGGGATGATCAGAATCGGGGTGGTCGCCATCAGGCTGGCGGCGACGCCGGTGGTGGTGTAGCGAATCGCCACCAGGGAGAGGGAAACGCCGAGGAAGGGCCCGAAGAAGGCGCCGACGGAGGTGAAGGCGAGAGCTCGGCGATCACCCAGGGATCGACCGACCTGGCGCCAGCGACGCAGCAGGGTGAACAGCACGACATAACCGACGGTGCCTGCCAGCACCCGGATCTGGGTGGCGGCAAAAGGGTCGTAGTCGCCCATCCCGAGCTTGCTGAGCACCAAGCCGACGGCCTGGCCCAAGGCTCCGCCGAAGCCCAGGGCAACTCCCCAGAGGGTCGTTCTCGGAGCTTCCTTCGCCGCCGGGGTCGCGGCGCCGCGATCGAGAATCGCCCAGGCGACGCCGACCACCGTCAGGGTCATGCCGAGCAGATCCCGTCCCGACATGGTCTCGCCCAAAACCGACCAACCGACCACCACCGTCAAGGGCGGCGCGAGAGCCATCATCAGCGTCGACAGGCGCGGCCCCAGCACCACGAAGGCGCGAAACAGACAGAGGTCGCCGAAGGTGAAACCCACCAGCCCCGAGAGGGCAAGCCACCCCCAGGCGTGGGCGGTGGCGTCGAGGGGCAGCACCTGCCCGCGCAGCCACCAGGCGGCCAGCGCTCCCAGGGCGATGGCGATCAGCAAACGCAGCAGGTTGACCGTCAGAGAGCCGATCCGCCGCCCGGCGGCCTCGAAGGCCAGGGCCGTCGCCACCCAGCAAGAGGCGGTGGCGAGGGCGGCGAGCTCGCCGGCGTGGGCAATAGGCATCGGCGGAGTGTATCCGCCCGGCAGAGGGCACAGAACCCACCGGTGAGAGGCCGCCGCCAGCCATGGTGCGCGGTCTCACCGAAGCCCGCTCCTACTCCTTCGAGCTCGAGCAACCCTTCAACGTTCTGGAGATACGATCTTCATCCTTCTCAGAAATCGTCAGCGCATCGAGGAACAAGTGGGCCGACGGTCCGACTTCGCCATGGTTGTCCCTGGCGAATCGCTCGAGAGCCCGCCAGGAATTCCTCCGGCTTTTCTTGATGCAATCACTGCTGATCTGGGTACCCCAATAGAGCCACTCTGCACACTTCTTGAACCACTTCCTGTTGACATAGGAAACCGCACGGTTCATGTCACCTTGCTTGGTTTCATGCCAGCGCCTGGAACAAAGCGTCTCGCACGCTTTGGTTTCGGCATAGATCGGCGACCAAGATTCGCCCCGGCCCAAGTGAATGCCATCGGGCGGGCGGCCCGAAGCCGCCATGAAGGTCGTACACGCGAGGCACGAGGCCAACTTCGTCGTCTCATCTCCGACGGCGACCTCGATGGTGTCACCCTTGAAGCCATCGCAAGCGGCACTGTAGATGGCCTGGATCATTCCGTGGGTGTAACCCACCAGATCTTCGCTCTCTCCATCCGGCGCCAGCTCCTTCATTCCCGGAAGTGATCTCTGGCCACCGATAAGCCCCCAAGGCCTGGCCTCGGGATCACGGGGAATCCATCGATCAACCCGCGCAGGATCGATGTAGTGGCGGAAGGTACTGCCAACGTATCGGACGTCGAAGCCGTCGTCGGACCGATCACTTTCCAATGCATGGACACCCGTGTAGGCGCCTCGGCCTTTGTAGCCATCGGGAGATCCAGAGGTTTCGGGAGCATCCGCGACCTCGCTCCTGGTTTCACTCGCGATCGATCCGGACTTCCGGAGCAGGGAGAAGGGGAGCCCAGCGCCTCGATTTCGACCGGTGATGTATTCCTCTTTCTGCCAAGCGCGCAGGCTCTTGACCTTGATTGGAGGAATATTGCGCACTCCCGAGACTGCAAGCGTCGCATTGAGACCCTCGACGACACCCTTGAGGCCCTTGGGCCGCATGAGTTTCTCCAAGGCCCGGCGGCCCTTCTCCCCGTTCTTCCTGTGCTTCTCTCGCGTCTCCTTGTCAACCGGCTCGGCCTTGGCCGGATCGTAGCCGAGAATCAGCTCTCTCCGGCGCCCCACGTACTCCTGCCGGAACAATCCCAAAGCCATCGCCGTCACGATGCAATCGGAGTCCTTCTTGGGATCGGTCTTATCAGACAGAATTCCTTTCGTTCGCCGGAACATCAGTGCGTCCTCCTTTCGCCTTGTCAACTGGAATCGACCACTCGCGCTGGAAGGCAAAGATAGGAGGGTTGAACCTCACTGCCTATGGCGGGACCTCTTGAGATTGGCTGATCGAAACCGGACCCGGTGAAAAGCGACGATTCGGACGCCCCGCAAGCCTCCACCGGACTCGCAGTCTCAGGCCTCCAGGCCGTCGCTCCTCGAGCCATAGGCGGCGGTAGAATGAAGCCGATGGGGAGCCAAACACCGTCCGCAGCCGGGCTCTACGTCCACGTGCCCTTCTGCTCGGCCGTCTGCCCCTACTGCGATTTCGCCGTCACCACCGGCGGTGCGCCGAGCTATCGGCGCTTCGTCGACGCCCTCGAACGGGAGATTGCGCGGTACGCCGACGACGGCTGGCGCTTCGACACCGTCTACTTCGGCGGCGGCACTCCATCGGCCCTCGCCGCCGACGATCTGGCGCACCTCTTCGCCACCCTCCGTCGCAGCTTCGACCTGGCACCGAACGCCCGCTGGCACTTCGAGGCCAATCCTGAAGACGTCAACTCGCAGAGCCTGGCCGCCTGGCGCGACCTCGGGGTGGACTTCCTGAGCCTCGGCGTTCAGACCTTCGACAACGAGTACCTGACCTTCCTCGGCCGCAGGCATTCCCGCCAGGATGCCCGCCGGGCCCTCGCCCTCGCCCTCGGCAGCGGTTTCGATACGGTCTCCGCCGACCTCATCTTCGGCCTACCGGAGCAGACCCCAGAGCGCTTCGCGAGGGATCTCGACGAAATCGTGGCGCTGGCTCCGAGCCACGTCTCCTGCTATCAGCTCACCATCCACGAAGGCACTCCCTTCGCCCACCGCCAGCAGCGCGGCGAGCTCGAGGAGATGCCGGAGCCGGCCCAAGGAGAGCTCTTTCTGCTCACCCACCGGCGCCTGGCGGAGGCCGGCCTCGAAGCCTACGAGGTGTCGAACTTCGCCCGCGGCGAGGCCAGCCGGTCGGCCCACAACCAGAAGTACTGGAATCACACGCCCTACCTCGGCCTGGGGCCGTCGGCCCACTCCTTCGACGGTCGTCGCCGCTGGTGGAACCAACGCCGCCTCGGCCCCTGGAGGGCCCGCCTCGATCGCGGCGAGTCGCCGGTCGCCGAGCACGAAGACCTCGAACCGCGAGACCTCGCCCTTGAGGCCTTGATGCTCGGCCTACGGACCGTCGATGGAATGAGCTACGAGGCCTTTCGGCAGCGCTACGGCTTCGACTTCGAGCAGCCCAACACAGCCCGCATCGCCGCCTGGCAGGACCGCGGCTTGGTACAGCGCCGACCGGATGCCTTCTGCGCCACCCTCGAGGGTCTGGCGGTGGCCGACAGCTTGGTGCGCGAGCTCGATCTCACAGCACTGGAAGGCTGAGGTCGAGCTCGCCGTCCAGCGCCCTTCACTGGCGCGGATTGCGGGTCCAGCTGCCGTACATCGGATTGGGCATGATGAAGAAGCGATCCCCGAAGGCGGCAAAGGCCTCGTCGCCGGCGAAGCGGGATTCCTGGTCGAGGTCCGGGAAGTCGGTGATCGCATCCCCCACCCACACCAGGATCTCCGCCGGCGCCAGGCCGGGAGTGGCCGTTCCGGCCACCACCTGCTCCCAGCGCGGCTCCTTCTCGCCGGAATCGACGCGACACAAAATGACGTCGAAGGGAATCTGTTGCGCCACGAAGTTGGCGCGGGTGTCGGGGCAGTGCACCTCCCGCCGATTGGTGACGATGGCGATGCGCCCGCCGAGGCGCCGCACCGTCTGCAGAAACTCGAGGGCTCCCGGCAGCGGCGTGGCCTCCCGCCGGCGAACCCAGGCATCCCAAGCAGCGGGGCCATGGCCATCTGCGCCGATCTCTTTCTCGTACTGCGCGTTGCTGATCACCGACTCGTCGCCATCGAGCGCAACGGCCCAGGTGCCGGCATCCCGGCCGGCGGCGAGCTCTTCGACGCGCTCGAGGGCGAGGCGAAAGGTCTGCAGCACGAGGGCCCGGTACTCGGCCGAGTTGCGCACCCAGTGCACCGAGTCCTCGAGCGGCGGAAAGGGCTCGGCGGCCTCCTCGGATGCGGCTGGCTGAGACGCGGCCGGATCAGGCGCGGCCGGCTGAGGCGTGGCCGGATCAGGCGTGGCCGGCTGAGGCGCCGGCTCCTCGCCGGATTCCCCGGACACCGGTGCCGGCAAGGGCTCTGCAGGCGCCGTCTTGCCGCCCCCCAAGCCTGGAATGCTGGCACAACCCACCGAGAGAACGGTCAGAATCGCAGGAATCAAAAAGCGCATGCGTCGGAGTCTCCGGAGTGTTCGCGGGCGGGCTCGCGGCGGTTTCGAAATTCGCCGAAGGTGAATATCACAACCATCCCGCGGGATCCACCGCCAACGGCCGGCGCCCGACCTTAGAATCGCCCCATGGAAAGCTTCAACTCCGCCCTCGGACTACGCCCAGGGGACGACGGAACGTCGGTCGTCCTCGCCACCCGCCCGGAGCACCAGGTCGCTCCCGGCACCATCCACTTCGCCGTCCTCGCCACCCTCGCCGAAGTCTCGGCAGCCCAGGCCGTTGCCGCCGGCGTGGTGCCGGTCAACGTCAACCTCAGCCTGATGCGGCGCGCCGCTCCAGGCACCCTGGTGGGCCGCGGCAAGGTCCTCAAGCGAGGCCGCACCATGGCCTTCACCGAAGGCGAGGTCTATCAGGACGACAAGCTGGTCGCCAAGGCTGCGGTGACCTTCGCGGTGTTGAGCTGACGCACCCCGCTACGGGGTTCGAAGGCGGACCCGGCAAGCGCGCTCAGGGGGCTTTGATTCGCCTGGTCTTGCGCGCCATCTCGGCCTCGCGCCTGAGCCGCGTCGCCGGCGACTACCGGGCGCTGGTCGAGGCCATGCCGGCGGATCGGCTCGAGCGCATCGAGGCGACCTTTCTCCAGTCCGGTGAGACCCTCGGCAAGGCCAAGTACCTCACCAAACGGAATGCCTACCTGCGCCGCAGCCTGAGCCGCGCCATCGGCCTCGGCCTGCATCGCGGGCCACGGCGCCGCATTCTCGACCTCGGCAGCGGCGCCGGCTACTTCCTGAGGGTTTGCGAGCACTTCGGCCATCATGCCGTCGGCCTCGACCTGCCGCCGACGGCCGACGAGCCGGCCGAGGATCAGCGCACTCATCGCCTGTACGCGGAGCTCATCGCCGCCTTCGAGCTCGAGCGGGTATTCCACCGCATCCTGCCGCGCCAACCGCTCCCGGCAACCCTTGCCGGCCCCTACGACCTGATCACCGCCAACCAGGCCTCGTTCCACTACTTCCGCCTCGAGACCCCTTGGGGCTTTCGCGGCCTGGCGCGACTTCTTCGAGGATCTGCGGCCACGCTTGGCCGTCGGCGGCAGGCTGTCGATCCTGCTCAATCGCACTCCCGGTGAGGACCGGATTCTGCCGCCCCAGGTGATCCATCTGGTACGACGCCTCGGCGGCCGGGTGCGCTGGCAGTACGTCGACGTCCCGGCGCGGCGCAGCGACTGAGGCGCTTCAGCGCCGGCGCTTGGCCGGCAGCCTGGCGTGCTCTTCGGCCTTGCGCTTCTTGGTCGCCGCCCAGGAGCAAATCAAGCAGCCGTCGAGATCGTGAAAGCGCGCCGGGCAGTGCTCGCGGCCGAAGTAGATGATCTGCAGGTGAGCCCGGTTCCAGCTCTGCCGCGGGAAGGCTTTCTTGAGGTCTTCCTCGGTCTTGACGACGTTCTTGCCGTTGGACAACCCCCAGCGGGCCGCCAGACGATGGATGTGAGTGTCCACCGGAAAGGCGGGAACGCCGAAGGCCTGGGACATCACCACCGAGGCGGTCTTGTGGCCGACCCCGGGAAGAGCCTCCAGGGCCTCGAAGCTCTCGGGCACCTCGCCATCGTGCTCGGCGACCAGGATCTCGCTCAGTCGCCGAATATTCTTGGCCTTGTTGTTGGCCAGACCGATCTGCCGGATGAGGTGGTGGATCTCCTCCACCGGGACCGCCGCCATCACCGCCGGTGTCGCCGCCCGGGCGAAGAGATCGGGGGTCACCTCGTTGACCTTCTTGTCGGTGGTCTGGGCCGACAAAAGCACCGCGATCAGCAGCGTGTAGGAGTCCGTATGGTCGAGGGGAATCGGCACCTCGGGGTAGAGGTGATCGAGAATCGCGAGGATCTTGGCAGCTTTCTCTACGCGTCCCATGGCTGGTTTTCCCGGCGCTCAGTAGAGCCCTTTCGTCACCACCTCTTCACATCCGTCCTTGCGCCTGCCGGTGATATCATCTTTTCTCAATCGCAGTCCGCACGATTTCCTGGATCGCGCCTCCCGAGGCTCGATCCTCGCCTATCGTTACATACCGGTTACCGGATCTTGACCCCGAGTTGAGCCGCGCTCGGCATCCTCTCTCGGCATCCGCTCACCGCGGTAGAGATCCCGCAAACCATCGCTCGGAGGGAATGAAATGTTGCCAAGGACCCTGACTCACCGGGCCGGCCGGCTCTTCGCCGTCCTCGCCCTCGCCCTGCTGCTGCCATCGCTCGCCCTGGCGCAGCCGGTGATCAACGAAGTCGACGCCGATCAGGCGGGCACTGACATGGGTGAATTCGTCGAGCTCTTCGGCGATCCCAACGCGGTGCTCGATGGCTATGTGGTCGTTTTCTACAATGGCTCGAACGACACTTCCTACGCCGCCTACGACCTCGACGGCTTTACCCTCGACGGCGACGGCTTCTTCGTCCTCGGCAACGCCGCGGTGCCGAATGTCAGCATCGTCTTCGCCAGCAATGGCCTGCAGAACGGCGCCGATGCCGTCGCTCTCTACACCGGCGACGCCAGCGACTTCCCCAATGGCACCGCGGTGACCGCCACCAACCTGGTGGACGCCGTCGTCTACGACACCAACGATTCCGACGACACCGGCCTGCTGACCGTGCTCACCCCGGGCCAGGCGCAGCTCAACGAGGGCGGCAACGGCAACCAGACCGGCGACTCCAACTCGCGCTTGCCGGACGGTGGCACGCCCCTCGACACCTCGACCTACGTGCATCAAGCGCCGACCCCCGGCGTGAGCAACGTGCCGGGCCCGACAGCGGTGGTGATCAACGAGGTCGACGCCGACCAGGTGAGCACCGACATGGGTGAGTTCGTCGAGCTCTTCGGCGCCGGCGGGGCGCCCCTCGACGGCCTGGTGGTCGTGTTCTACAACGGCTCGAGCGACACCTCCTACGCCGCCTTCGACCTCGACGGCTTCTCCTTGAGCGCCGGCGGCTACTTCGTACTCGGCAACGCCGCCGTCGCCAACGTCGGCCTGGTGTTCGCGGACAACTCGCTGCAGAACGGCGCCGACGCCGTCGCCGTCTATGAAGGCGACGCCACTGACTTCCCGAACGGCACCGCGGTGACCGCCGCCAACCTGGTGGACGCCCTGGTTTACGACACCAACGACTCCGACGACGCCGGCCTATTGGCGGTGCTCACCCCCGGCCAGGCGCAGCTCAACGAGGGCGGCAACGGCGACCAGACCGGCGAGTCCAACTCGCGGGTGCCGGACGGCGGCGCACCCCTCGACACCTCCACCTACGTCCAGCAGGCGCCGACCCCGGGAGCCACCAACAACGGCCCGGTGGTGGCACCGGACGTGGTGATCAACGAAGTCGACGCCGACCAGTCGGGCACCGACATGGGTGAGTTCGTCGAGCTCTTCGGCACCGGCGGAGCCGCCCTCGACGGCCTGGTGGTGGTGTTCTACAACGGCTCCGGCGACGCCTCCTACAGCGCCTTCGACCTCGATGGCTTCAGCCTCGACGCCGACGGCTTCTTCGTCCTCGGCAACGCCGCCGTGCCCAACGTCGACATCGTCTTCGGCAGCAATGGACTGCAGAACGGCGCCGACGCGGTGGCGATCTACGTCGGCAATGCCAGCGACTTCCCCAACGGCACCGCGGTGACCGCCAGCAACTTGATCGACGCCGTGGTCTACGGTACCGGCGACGCCGACGATGCTGGCCTGCTGGCGGTACTCACGCCGGGCCAGGCACAGGTCGACGAGGGCGGCAACGGCAACCAGACCGGCGACTCCAACTCGCGCTTCCCGGATGGCGGCACGGCGCTCGACACTTCGACCTACGTGCAACAGGCACCGACCCCGGGAATCAGCAACGTGCCGGGCCCGACGGCAGTGGTGATCAACGAGGTCGATGCCGACCAGGTGAGCACCGACACGGGTGAGTTCGTCGAGCTCCTCGGACCGCCGAACGCGCCCCTCGATGGCCTGGTGGTGGTGTTCTTCAACGGTTCGAGCGACACCTCCTACAACGCCTTCGACCTCGACGGCCTGAGCACCAACGGCGCGGGCTTCTTCGTGCTCGGCAACGCCGCCGTCGCCAACGTCGGCCTGGTGTTCGCGAACAACTCGCTGCAGAACGGTGCCGACGCCGTCGCCGTCTACGAAGGCGACGCCAGCGACTTCCCGAATGGCACCGCGGTGACCGCCGCCAACTTGGTGGACGCCGTCGTCTACGACACCAACGACTCCGACGATACCGGCCTGCTGGCCGCGCTCACGCCGGGTCAGGCGCAGGTCAACGAAGGTGCCAACGGCAACCAGACCGGCGACTCCAACTCGCGGGTGCCGGACGGCGGAACGCCCTTCGACACCTCCACCTACGTCGCCCAGGCACCGACCCCGGGAGCCAGCAACGTGCCGCCCCAGATCCTCGAGATCTTCGAGATCCAGGGCAACGGCCTGGCCTCGCCCTTCGCCACCCAAACGGTGACGACGGTCGACAACGTGGTCACCGCCCTCGGCCTCGACGGCTTCTTCATCCAAACGCCGGAAGCGCGCGCCGATGCCGACGTCGAGACCTCGAACGGCATCTTCGTCTTCACTTCGGTGGCTCCGACGGTCGCCGTCGGCGATCTCGTCGACGTCACCGGCGAGGTGGTCGAGTTCTTCGACCTGACGGAGATCCGCCTACCGGTGGTCACCGTCACCAGCTCCGGCAACCCGCTGCCGGCCACGGTGGTACTCGACGGCGCGACGCCGTCGCCGGTGCCGCCGCAGGCGGTCACCGAGCTCGAGCGCTTCGAGGGCATGCTGGTGGAGGTCACCGGCGGTAGCGTCACCGGCCCGAACCAGAGCTTCGGCTCCGATCCGCTGGCGGAGGTCAATATCGTCGCCGGCCCGAACCGCGCCTTCCGCGAGCCGGGCATCACCTTCCCGGGTCTGCCGGGGCTGCCGGTGTTCGACGGCAACCCGGAGATCTTCGAGCTCGATCCGGACAAGCTCGGCCTGCCCAACCTGGCGATTCCCGCCGGCTCGACCTTCGATGCGGTCGGCGTGCTGGGCTTCGAGTTCGGCGGTTACGAGATCTGGCCGACTCAGCTCACCGTCAACGAAGCGATCGTTCCGCGCGCCGTCAGCCCGCGTCAGCCCGGCGAGATGACCATCGGCGCCCTCAACATGTTCCGGTTGTTCGACGACATCGACGATCCGGGCAGTGAGGACGACGGTACGGTGCTCGCCACCGTCGACTATGACCGCCGCCTCGGCAAGCTCGCCCTCTACATCGTGGACGTGCTCGACGCGCCGGACATCCTGGCCACCTCCGAGGTCGAGAAGCTCGGCGCTCTCGAGGATCTGGCGGCGGTGATCGCGACCAACGACCCGACGGTCAACTACACCTCGTTCCTGGTCGAAGGCAACGACGTCGGCGGTATCGACGTCGGCTTCATGGTGCGTGACTCGGTGACCGTCGATGCCATCATCCAGATGGGCGCCAGCGAAACCCTGTCGGTGGACGGCTCGCCGCTCCACGACCGGCCGCCGCTGCTCCTCGAGGGCAGCTATGTCGGCAGTGGCAGCCCGCTGCCGATCTCGGTGCTGGCGGTCCACTCGCGCTCCCTGTCGGGCATCGACGACACCGGCGCCAACGGCAACCGGGTGCGTCAGAAGCGCCTCGAGCAGGCCCAGTCCATCGCCCAGATGGTGCAGGACCTGCAGACCACCGATCCGGCCATCAACCTGGCGGTGGTGGGTGACTTCAACGCCTACGAGTTCACCGACGGCTACGTCGACGTGGTCGGCCAGATGGCCGGCGACTTCAACCCCGCCGACAATGAGCGTTCCGGTCCCGACCTGGTGAATCCGAACCTGGTCAAGGAGACCTTCACGGTGCCGGCGATGGATCGCTACTCCTTCATCTTCCGGGGGAGCGCCCAGGCCATCGACCACGCCTTGACCTCGCAGTCCCTGGCGGCGCGGGTGACCGGCATGGAATTCGGTCGCGGCAACGCCGATGCGGCGCGCATCTTGATCGACGACGGCACCACGGCACTGCGCTCGTCGGATCACGACGGCCTGGTGCTGTATGTCATGGCCGAGCTCGACTCCGACTTCGATGGCATCGAGGACGGCGCCGACCTCTGCCCGGGGACGGTGATTCCCGAGGACGTGCCAACACGCCGCCTGCTGCCTTGGCGCTTTGCCCTGGTCGACGGCGACGGCACCTTCGACACCTATCGCCCCGGCCACGGCATCGGACCCAGCCCGTGGCACAACTTCACCCTCGCCGAGACCGGCGGCTGCTCCTGCGAGCAGATCATCGAGTCGATCCAGGTGCCGAGTTGGTTCGAGCGCCTGCAGCGCCGTTATGGCTGCTCGCTCTTCCTGATGAAGTACTGGGTCTACTACGTCGCCCAGTAGTCGTCGCCAGCCCCGCGGGCCGGGAATCCCGGCTCGATCTCAGGGAGCCCTCCGGGGCTCCCTTTTTTCATCTGCAGGGGAGACCGACCGCGAGATTTCCGCGACAGCGTCGCCTGCTCGCAAGGAAAAGTACATCCTCAACCGTCGATAAGGAGCACGGACCCCACGCCGTGCTCCTCCTTTCGAGGGCTCGTTTCCGGAGGGCGGAGCGGGCCCTATTTTTTTGCCCCTACCCCAGAAGGTAGCCCGGGGGTCGCCTTCCCCATCCCGCCGGGTATCGCCGCCAGGCACCGACGAGCGGCATGATGGGCGAAAGCACTTTCCAAGGAGCGCCATGGGCCAGCACAAGGTCGAAGAGACCCTCGACGAACGCCGCATCCAGAGCTTCACCGGTGAGCTCTTGAAAGATCTCGAAGCGCTGGACGAGCTGATCCGACAAGGGGCCATCGAGTCCGGGGTCGAGCGCATGGGGCTGGAACAGGAGCTCTTCCTGATCGACCGGAACGGCCGCCCGGCACCTTGCGGCCCCGAGCTCCTCGCAGCGGTCGATGACCCACGCCTGACCACCGAGCTGGCGCGCTTCAACCTCGAAGCCAATCTGCCTCCCAAGGCTCTCGGCGGCAGCTTCTTGCGCGAGCTCGAGGACGAGCTGACGGCGATCCTGGCGATGATCGCGACGGCGGGCGAAGCGCAGGGAGTACGCCCGCTGTTGACCGGCATCCTGCCCAGCCTTCGGCTCGACGATCTCGGTCTCCACAACATGACGCCGCTGCCGCGCTACCGCCAGCTCAACGACGCCCTCGCGGCCAGCCGAGGAGGCGACTTCTCGGTCTACATCCGGGGTCGTGATCTGCTCGAGCTGCGCGTCGAGCACGTCATGTTCGAGGCCGCCAACACCAGCCTCCAGCTCCACCTGCAGTCGTCGGCCGACGAGATTCCACACCAGTACAACCTGGCACAGGCGATCACCGCACCGCTACTGGCCGCCGCCGTCAACTCACCGGTCCTCTTCGGGCGCCGCCTGTGGCACGAGTCCCGCGTCGCCCTCTTCGAGAGCGCCGTCGACGCCCGCAGCCGGGCGGAAAGGAAACGCGGCAAACACCCGCGGGTGACCTTCGGCAGCGACTGGCTCCACCAATCGGCCCTCGAGCTGTTCCGCGACACGGTGGCCCGCTTCCCGGTGATCCTGGCCTGTGATCCCAAACAGTCGGACGGGCCGCCGGCGCTGGCGGCCCTCAATTTGCACAACGGCACCGTCTGGCGCTGGAACCGCATCTGCTACGGCGTTGCCGACGGGGTGGCTCATCTGCGAATCGAAAACCGCGTCCTGCCGGCCGGACCGACGGTCCTCGACGAGGTCGCCAACGCCGCCCTCTTCTACGGCCTGATGAAGGCTTTTCAAGGCACCGCCCGGGAGATTCCGTCCCGCCTCGCCTTCGACGACGCTCGCGGCAACTTCATCAAGGCGGCTCGCCTCGGGCCAACCGCCGAGCTGGTCTGGCTCGATGGCCAACGATGTTCGGCCCGCGAGCTGTTGCTCGACGAGCTCTTGCCGGCAGCCGATGCCGGCCTCGAAGAGATCGGCGTACCGGCTGAGGAGCGCCAGCGCTACCTTGGAACGATCGAGCAGCGGCTACTCCAGGACCGCACCGGCGCTCGCTGGTTGATGGAAGCCTTTTCGCAGCCGGGGGCTTCGGCTCCGGCCCTCTGTCGGCGGCTCGAGCAGCATCAATCGTCGGGCGAACCGATCCATCGCTGGCCGGCACCGACAGCGGAGCAGCCACCGCGGCGGTCGCTCTGCATCGCCGACGTGATGACCCAGGACGTCTTCACCGTCAAGCCGAAGGACATCGCCGATCTCGCCACCTCGATGATGACCTGGAAGCACTTCCGCCACGTTCCGGTGGAAGCGTCCGATGGCCGGCTGGTGGGCCTGCTCTCCCATCGCGCCCTGCTCGAGCTAGGCCGCAAGGGGCGGACCGATGGTGCCATCGCCGCCGAGGAGATCATGGACCCGGAGCCGCTCCGCGTGCCGCCGGACCTGGCCTTGCTCGAGGCCATCCGCCTGCTGCTCGACCAGCGTCGCGGCTGCCTCCTGGTGGTCGATGACAACCAGCACCTGATCGGAATCGCCACCGAGCACGACCTGCTGAAAGCCCTCCTCGGCTGGGTCGCCTAGAAGGGCTTGAAGGGCAGCGAGCCGTAGCGTTCGAGGGCGAGCAGGTGGGTGATCGGCTGGTAGTAGCCCACCACCACCAACACCACCGCCACGGCGGACCACAGCAGGAAGCGATCCCACAGTCCGCGGCGGGTGGCCGGTGGAGCCAGCGGACGGGCGAACTCCATCGCCAGCGGCGCCTGACGGCGGGACTGCAGGAAGGTGGCCACCACCACAACCAGAAAGATCAACGAGCTGACGAACAGCAGCACACCGCCAACGGCGGAAGCGAGCGTCCAGGACTGCCAGCGGGCCGCCTGCTCGGCACCGAAGTACTCGGCACTGTAGACCCGACGCGGCATCCCCAGGATGCCGGTGATGTGGTTGACGACCCCGAACAGGATCATGCCGACAAACCACAGGTAGGCCTGCGCCAACGCCCAGCCCGGCAACGCCAGGGGGCGGTCCGTCAAGCGCGGTAGCAGCCAGTAGGTGGCGCCCATGAAGGTGAGGGCGACGGCGGTTCCGACGGTGAGGTGAAAGTGACCCATGATCCAGGCGGTGTTGTGGACCATGTTGTTCATCGCGTAGGCGGCGTTGACGGCGCCGCCGAAGCCGCCGAGGGCGAAGGTCAACATCGCCAAGACGACGCTCACCAGCAAAGGGTCCTTCCAAGGCAGGTCTTTCAGCCAGTCGAGCCAGCCCTTGCGACCGCGCAGACGGCCGGCGGTCTCGAGAGAGGCGATGACCGTGAAGGCGGTCACCAGGCTGGGGAACAGGATGACGTAGGTGCTGAAGGTGTGGACCAGCTTCCAGTCGCTCGAGATCCCCGGATCGGAGAGCTGGTGATGCAAGCCGACCGGGGTCGAGAACAGCACGAAGAGCATGAAGACCAGGCGCGTCAAGGGCTCGCTGAAGAGTCGCCCGCCGGCCACCCGCGGCAGCACCGTGTACCAGACGACATAGGCCGGCAGCAGCCAAAAATAGGTCAGCGGATGACCAAACCACCAGGTATAGGTCCGGGCGAGGATGGGGTCGATGGTCTCGACCCAACCGAGGGACCAGGGGATCAGCATGCCGAGAGCTTCGATCGCCAGGCCGCTGGTGGCCAATAGCCAGACGATCACCGTCGCCAGTAAACCGTGCACCGGCAAGGGCAGCGGCTTGCCGCGGTGCTGCCGCTGCCAGACTCGCACCGAAGCGATCATGCAGCCGCACCAAACCCACGACCCGACCACCAGCAGCGTCGCGCCGATGTAGAAGGTGGGATGGGCCTGCATCGGTGGATAGAAGGTGTAGAGCACCGAGCTGGTGCCGGAGAGGATCGCCGCGGTGGTCATCAGGGTTCCGAAAAGGGCGACACCGAAGGCCACCCAACCCCAACGGTCGTCGACCCAGCGACCCAGGCACTGGCGAACGAACACGATGCCCAGGGCCATGATGAAGAAGGTGGTGAAGACCAATCCCATCAGCACCCCGTGGGCGGTGACCGACAGGTAGTAGACCTTGGGCGAACGGAACACCACGTCCAGATCGGCCCGGGAGAGGGATTGCATCACCGCCATCACGGCGCCGAGAGCGAAGGCCACCAGCGAGACGGCGAGATTCGACAGGGCCAGGCGGTCACGAGCCACCATAGACTGCGCGGTCATGGCTCGACGATCAACCGCGAGGCCATCTGGTGGTGCGCCAAGCCACAGTACTCATTGCACAGCACCAGGTACTCGCCGGGATGGGGAAAGGTGACGGTGAAATCGCTGACGTAGCCCGGTGCCACCATCACGTTGGCATTGGTGCCGACCACCTGGAAGCCGTGCAGCACGTCCGGGCTGGTCATGCGAAAGCGGATCGGCTGTCCCGCCGGCACGCGGATGAGCTGGGGTCGGAAGCGATACATCTCGGCCACCGCCACCACCAGGACCGAACCATCCGGTGCGGTGCGCACGCCCGGCTGGGCGAACTCCGAATCGGTGCGGACCCGCAAGGGATCGATGGTCTCGACGTGACTCGGAGGATGGACCGCATGCAGCCGCGCCCCCACCACGATGGCGGTCAGGAAGGCGGCGATCATCAGGCTCGCTCCCCACAGCCAGAGACGCTCGTAGAGATCGACTTTCATGGCGCTCATGGCTGGGGCGCTCCCCGCGGCAAGAACTCGAGGAAGAACAGCGCCAGCCAGCCAAGGGCGAAGAGGGCGCCGTAGAGACCGACGATCAGTAGCGTTCCCTTGGGATGCCCGACCCGCGCCTCGAGATCGATCTCGAGGTCCTCCCGCAGGCGCGGTACCGACTCAGCTTTCGCCCTGTCCATAGCGTTCCTCCATCGCCTCGCGAATGCGTCGCATGTCGTCTTCGGCACCCTCCTCGAACCAGGCGTGCTCGGGCCGTTCGAGGATGTCGCTGATCAGTCCCTCGACGACGGCGGCACCGGCGCCCTTACCGTGACCGCGTCCCTCCTCGGTGAGCTCCCGCGCCTGAGGGATGAGCTCCATGTAGAAGCGCTCGGCGACCTCGTACATGCCGTGCCAGTGGGTGTAGTCGGGCGCCATCATGGAGGCGCCGTGGCGGGCTCGCCGCCCCTCGTGGTGCCAGAGGTAGAACCAGGTCCACTCGATCTCTTCGTCAAAGGCGGTCTCGGACCTCAACCCCTGGTCGAGCAGCGCCGCCATGATCGCCTGGCCGGGCTTGGCGAACTTCTCGTTGTAGAGGATCACCAGGTCGTCGTACTGCTGGTAGAAGGCATCTATGTAGCTCGGCGTGTGGCAATGGGAGCAAACCGCTTTCATGCGGTTGCGCTTCGATTCCGCCGAGTCGGCGATCAGCGCTTGGCGCTCCACCGGATCGGTGGCCTTGACGACGTGTCCCTCGGCGTCGGTGTCGAGCACCAGGCTGACCGGTGGCCGATTGGTCCAGGAGATGCGCTCGCCGGGGTCATGGGTCACCCGGCCACCGTTGCGCGAATGGCCGGACATGTGGCACGTGGCGCAGGTCGGCGCCTGGCTGTAGTCCTCGCCCAGCACCCAGGACTCGCCCGCCAGGTTCATCTCGTCCTTGAGGTCGCGGTAGGCGACGCCGTGCTTGGACTCTTCGAAGATCTCCTTCTGCGGATGATCCGGACCGAGGTGGCACTTGCCGCAGTTCTCCGGCTGGCGGGCCCGCCGGGGCGAGAAATCGTGACGGCTGTGGCAAGCGGAGCAAGAGCCCCGCGAGCCATCGAGATTGAGCCGGCCGATGCCGGTATTGGGCCAGGTCCCGGCGTCGAAGATCGGCTTGCCACTGGGATCGCGCAGGATTCGCGCCACCGCCTGGGCATTGGTTGGATGGCCGGCCTTGTCCGGCTTCAGGTCATCCACCGTGACGCGACCACCGTCGACGGTCCGGAAGGCCACTTTGCTGCCGTGGCACTGTTGACACCCCAGGAAGGCGCTGGCGTGGCCGTTGACCGACTCCACCATCTTGCCCGGCGTCGGCGAGTGAGGATTGAACAGCGGCGGGCCACCCTCCACCGTCTCGGCGAGGAAGTTGTCGAGGGAAGCCAAAATGTTGCCGGCGGCGGAGTGATGACTGCCCTGAAATTCCTCCGCCACCTCGGCATGGCAGCGACCACAGTCGAGGGGCGTGACCACCGACGCCACCCGCAGGCCGTAGTGATCGAAGCCATCGACGTCGCCCTCTTCGGCGCGGTGACAGTCGTAGCAACCGACGCCGGTGATGGCATGTTTGCTGCCCGCCCAGTGATCGACGATGCCCGGGGTGGTTTCCACATGGCAGTCCATGCACGATTGGGAGGTCGCCGGTACCGCAAAGCTCGGCGCCGTCATGCCGAGCTCCTCGTGACGACGCGCCACCTCGCGCCACTGCACCAGGAGCAGCGACAGCAAGAAGAGGAAAGCCAGTCCGATGATGATCCAGCGTTTCTGTTTCAAATCCACCGGGAACACCTCCATCCCATAGAGAAGGGCCTCGAGCAGTGCCGGGGCGAGCCGATCAGTGGGCTACCAGTCCTTCCCAAACGGTGAGGGTGATGATCGCCAGAGCCGCCGCGATGCCGATCCAGATGCTGGCCTCCTTGAAGCGGCTGCGGCGCCGAATCCAGCCATCGATCCAGGGCCAGGCGAACATGGTGAAAACGATGAACCCGATCGACAGCAAGGCGAAGGTGCCGGAGAACAGCTTGAGCCAGCGGAAGGCGACATAGAAGAACCACTCCGGCTTGATCACCTCGGGGGTGGTGAGGGGATCGGCGGGCGGTCCCAGGCTGGCCGGCAGAAGGGTCGCCAAGGCCGACAGAACGATCATCAGACCGAGGCCGATGATGAGCTCCGTCAGGATGTGATCGGGGAAGAAGTCGAAGGTGCGGCCGGGCTTGCCGCCCTCGGGCTCGAGGGGGGCGATGCCGTGCAGCCGAATGATCACGATGTGGAGAGCGATCAGCAGCACCAGGAACATCGGCAGTACCGCCGCGTGCAGCACATAGAAGCGGGACAGCGTATGGGCGTTGTAGGCCTCGCCGCCGAGGAGCATTTGTTGCAGCAGATCTCCGACCACCGGAACGCCGGCCGCCATGTTGGCTCCGACGGTGGCACCCCAATAGGAGAGCTGTTCGTAGACCAGGCTGTAGCCGGTGAAACCCAGCATCAGGGTGGCGACCAGAATGGTCATGCCGACCACCCAGTTGAGCTCCCGCGGACGGCGATAGGCGCCGGTGAAGAAGACCCGCATCTGGTGCAACACGACGGCCGCGATCATCAGCGTCGCGCCCCACTTGTGGAGACCGCGGATGTACCACCCGAAGGCCGCCTCCTCGGTGATGTAGCGCACCGACTCGTAGGCTCCCAGGGTGGTCGGCTGGTAGTAGAAAGCGAGCCCGATTCCGGTGACGATCTGAATTACGAAGAGGTAGGCGGGAGTGCCTCCGAGGGCGAACCACCAGCGCTTGAGATGCTCCGGGACGGGCTCGTTGGTTAGCGTCCGCAGATCGTCGGCGGAAACCGGAAAACGCTCCGTCCACCACTGCGTCAAAGCCCTCATGCGCGGTTCGTCGACCGGCCCTTGGCAGCCACCTGGTCGAGAGAAACCTGGATGAAGAGCAAGCCGTCCCGCACCTCCAGGGGGTAGGGCTCCAAGGACTGACCGGCATCTGCCGGCGGTCCGGCGATGGCGCGACCGTCAGGACTGAAGACGCCGTTGTGGCAAGGACAGAAGTAGCGCTGGTTGTGGGACTCCCAATGGACCCGGCAACCGAGGTGAGGGCAAGTACTGGAGAAGGCCACGAAATCCTTCGCCTGGCCGGAATCACCCCGGCGCGTGATGCTGATCGGCAAGCCGTTGGGCAAGCGATAGGCCACCGAGTCCCCAACCCCTACGCCGCTGATCTGGCGCACGAACATCCAGCTCCCGCGATCGCCCCGGGCGGGGTAGAGGAAGCGCGCGAAGAATCCCGCCAGGGTGCCGTAGGCAGCCACCAGACCGCCGCCGACCAGCAGCGAGGCCAGTCGCTTCAGAAAGGTGCGCCGCTCCGGCGTTGTCGTCGGATCGTCGGGACGATCCGTCGGTTCTGCGGACATGGTGGGACTCCTCCTCGGTGGAACCCTGAGATCATGCCGGTCCGAGGCGCGGCGAACCACGTCCATGAGGGCGGTTTTGTGGAGCCACCCGAGCGGGTGGGCGCGCTTCGCCGCAGAGCAGGCGGCGGGGCCGGTTCATGCCGCCGGGAGCGGCCGATCGTCGCAGGTCCAGAGCGCGCGGGCCTTGACGCCTGCTGGATGCCGAGGTCGCGGTCGGACCGGTCGCCGCCGAGCCGGGCGGGCTCGGGCAGCGCGGGATGGAGGAGCTCTTCGGCGGCAGCCTACTTGGCTTCGTCGACGCCTTCGACCAGGCCGTGCCGCAAGGCGTATCCAACCGCCTGGGCACGGTTGTTGAGGTGGAGCTTGTCGAGGATGTTGCGGACGTGGAACTTGACCGTGTTCTCGCTCACTCCCAGCGCTTCCGCCAGGCCGCGATTGGTGGTCACTCCCTCGACCATGATCTCGAGGACTTCTTGCTCGCGGGCAGTGAGGGCATCGGGGTCGTGGTCCTTGCTGGGCGTCGCCTGTGGGCGCGCGAACTCCTGCAGCACCTTGCGAGCCAATCCAGGCGTCAAAGCCGGCTCGCCTCGCGCCACTCCTGCGAGCAGGGCGAAGAAGGACTCCGCCTCGAGATCCTTGAGCAAGTAGCCCTCCGCCCCCGCTTTGATCGCCTCGAAGAGGTTGCCGTCGTCGCTCGACGCCGTCAGGACGACGATCTTGGAGGGTAGATCTGCGTGGGCCAACGCACGGGTGGCCGCGAGGCCGTCGATCTCGGGCATTGCGAGATCCATCAGCACGATGTCGG
Organism: Acidobacteriota bacterium; assembly: GCA_039028635.1. Taxonomy (NCBI): domain Bacteria; kingdom Pseudomonadati; phylum Acidobacteriota; species Acidobacteriota bacterium. Next base: position 31,272 of record JBCCHV010000012.1, on the reverse strand, counting down.
GCTGCAAGGTGCGGGTGAGCTCGATCGCTTCACGGCCGTTGGCCGCCTCGCCCACCACCTCGAGACCGTGGCCGCGGAGGAGGCTCTTGAGACCATCGCGGAACAGGGCATGATCGTCGGCTATCAGGATTCTCAAGCGGATTCTCCTTCGCGGTCGCTGGAATCGAGGCCCGCCAAGAGCAGACCGTCATTGGAGGTGGTCGGATCCGGTTCGTACTGCAGGCGAACCCGCGTCCCCCGGCCGGGCTCGGAGGTCACATCGAGCTGGGCGGAGATCGCCTGGGCGCGCTCGCGCATGGTGGCGAGGCCGAAGCGGGGGATGCCGACAGGGCCGCTGGCGCCGGCGGTGAAGCCGCGACCCCGGTCATCGATCTCGAGGCGCAGCCCGCGTCCCCAGGGCTCGAGGGCGACCCGCACCCGGTCCGTGCCGGCGTGCTTGCGTACGTTGGTCAGCGCTTCCTGCAGAATTCTGAGAATCTGCAGCTCGACCCCGGGCGGAAGCTCCGGGATCGGCTCGAGGCGCGCCTCGACCTCGATACGAGCCTGTTCTTGCCAGAGCTCGAGGTACTGGCGCAGGTTGTCCAAAAGGGGTCCCGAGGCGCCGACCGAACGCAGGCCGAGAATGCCCTCGCGGACGTCGGCCAGGATGCCGCGGGCGGCTTCGGCGAGCTGATCGAGCTGACGCCTCGCCTCCTGGTAGCTCTCGCTGCGCAGAAACTCCCGCACCGCCTGAGCCTTGGCATTGACGAAGGCGAGCACCTGGGCTTGGCCATCATGCAGCTCATGAGCCAAGCGCAGCCGCTCTTCGGCCACCGCCACCGAACCCACCTGCGAGTGCAGATGGGCGTTGTCCACCGCCATGGCGGCCTGGGCGGCGAAGCGGATGAGAGTCTCTTCGTCTTCCCGATCGAAGCTCCTGCCGTCGATCTTCTCGCTCAGGTAGAGATTGCCGCGATAGGGCGACTGACAGGCCAGCGGCACCGCCAGTAGGGTGGACATCCGCGGATGATGGTCGGGAAAGCCGCAGGCTCGCGGGTCGAGCGTCAGGTCGCCCAAACGCAGCGTTTCCCCGCGGTGGAGTGAAATTCCCAGCAGGCCTCGGCCGACCGGCGGCGAGCCGATCTGATCGGCCGCCGCCCGACCGATTCCCACGGTGACGAAGGTCTTGATGGCATCGTCCTCGCCGAGCACCGAGAGGGCCCCGTAGCGGGTTCCAAGAAGCTGCGTCGCCTGTTCGACCAAACGCTCCAGAACCACTTCGAGGCTGAGCTCCGAACCGACGTTCAAGGCCGCACGACGCAACAGCTCGAGCTCTTGATTGCGGCGCTCGAGGCGCCGTCGGTAGCCCTCGAGGCGAGAGAAGACGACGGCGTAGAAAATCACCGCCACCAAGGCGATGGCAGCGAGCGCCCAGGGCGCCCAGGGCGCCGGTTCGGCGAAAGCCCAGAGGAGGGCCATCAGCACGGCGGTCAGCAGGAGGGGCGCAGCGATCGCGGCCCAGCGCCAACGCTGGAGGGGGAACTCCGGACTCTCCCAGGACTCGGGATCGCGGCTGCGGTTCATGACGATCGCGGCAGGCTAGCACGCCGCTGCAGTCGGCCCACCCGACAGGGTGGGAGGCCGTCGAATGTTCGCAGCCATTGGCGGCGGCGAATCCCGACTCACTCGGTGACCAGCAACTCCGCCCGCAGCACGGTCACCGCCTCACCTCGCAGGAAGACCCGCTCACCTGCCAAGCGGAGCTCGAGCTCGCCGCCGCGCTCCGACGCCTGATGGGCACGCAGCTCGGTCTTCCCGAGGCGAGCGCTCCAGTAGGGAGCCAGTCCGCAGTGAGCGGACCCCGTCACGGCATCCTCCGGCACGCCGACCCGGGGACCGAAGAAGCGAGACACGCAGTCGAAGTCCTGGTCTCCGGGAGCGGTCACGGTCACCCCGCGGAAGGGCAGCGCGGCGATCGCCGCGAGATTCGGTGAGAGCTGGCGCACCGCCGCGGCGTCGGCGAGTACCGCCAGGCCGTCGCTGCCGTACTCGGCGACCTCCACCGCGGCGGTTCCCAAGGCCTCCTGGAGCGCGACTCCGTGGCGCGTCGGTCGCGGGGGATTGCTCGGGAAATCCATCTCGATCCCGACCTCCAGGCAACGGGCCGTCAGCCAACCGCTACGGGTATGGAAGCGCGCCGGCGACGACCGCGCAAGACGCTCCGTCTGCCAGAGAACGTGGGCCGAGGCGAGGGTGGCGTGACCGCAGAGCTCGACCTCCACCCGCGGCGTGAACCAGCGCAGATCGAAGGCGTCATCGGCTCGCGGCACCAGAAAGGCCGTTTCGGCGAGGTTCATCTCGCGCGCCACGGCCTGCATCCAGGGCTCCGGCGCGGCAGTTTCCAGCACGCACACGGCCGCCGGATTGCCGGCGAAGGGACGGCGAGTGAATGCGTCGACCTGGTAGAGAGTCTCGCCCATGGAGGGACGTACGACGGCGGCCGACCGCCACCCAACGGGCGGCGGCCGGGAGTCTAGCGACTACTCTGGCTCAGAGGGCTGGTCGCTGGCCGCGACGGCGAAGTCGCCCGGCTGCGGACTGAGGGCGAGGGAGATGTCACCGCTGGCGGAGATCACCTGGACCGTCGAGGCCGCCTGGTGATCGAGGCCATACTCACCGTGGAGGTGCTTGACCGGCCCCCAGCGCGAGTCGTCGGAGATCACTCCGTCGACCTGGTTGGAGACATCGCCGGAAAGGGTGCGCCCGACGATCGTGTAATGGGCCTCGCGGTGATGCTCGATCTCGATCGGACCGCTGGCGGTGGTGAAAGAGTAGCGACCATCCGTCAGCGATCCACCGCGGTAGCGGACCGCGCCGCTATCGGTGGTGGCGCGGACGACCGATTGACCGAGATCGATCAGGTCGATGCTGCCACTGCCGGTCTGCAGCAGCAGGGTGCCGGAAGAGCCTTCCAGCACGAGACTGCCGCGATCCGAGCGCATATCGATCTCGCCGTCGATGTCATAGACCTCGAAGTCCCCGAGATGGCTGCGCAGGTCGAGCTCGCCGCGAGCCGGAAACTCGACCTCGAGGTCGATCTCCGCCTGCGAACCGCTCTCACCGCCGACCGCTCTCTTGCGGGGAAGGATCATCAGGGTGTCGCCGTGACGCTCGATCTTCACCGTCGAGCCGAGCACCGTCTCTCCCAAGGGAGCATTGGCGCGCACCACCACCCGACCGGTCTCGCCGCGCTCGACCCGCACCACACCTTGGTCGAGGCGCACCTCGAGTCGGGGCGTCGCATCGGCCGAGAACTCGAAGACTTCGGTCTCGGTGGCCCGCGGCGCGAAGTCGACGATCGACGCTTCCATTCCGTGCGCGACCGAAGCCAGCATCAGTCCGGCAACCAGGGCCAGAAAAATCAGACAATAGGGGTTACGAACGCGATTCACACTACGAGCGCGAGTCATACCGCTGGTCCTCCGTAAATTAACCGACGGCCCTATGATACCGCGCCAAACCGGCACCGCCAAGGCTGCGGCGGCCTTCAGGAGGAAGTAAGCAACGTGGGAGAAATTCGGCGGCAGAGCGCCGCGGACCGGAAACTCCTAGCAGCAGGTTGCTGAAAAACTCGTCGGCAACCTGCTTCCGGGCCCGGAAGGGCCCGGCGGCGGTAAACCGCCGCGACAGGAGAGGAGGCCCAAGAACCAAGCTTCTTGGGCCGGAGCGGGACGCGCAGTCAGGGGCGCTCAGCCCGGGACGCGCAGTCAGGGGCGCGTAGCCCCTCTCGAAATAAACAGGTAGCAGCGCTGGAAAAGTCGCGAAGCGGACTTTTCAGCAGCCTGCTAGCCGGTGGAGCCGAATCCGCCGCGGCCGCGATCGCTGTTCTCGAGCTCGTCGACCACTCGCCAGTCGACCTCCGGCACCGCCGCGAAGACCAGTTGAGCAATGCGATCGCCGGCTTTCAAGGTGACGACGGACGCACCGAGGTGGATCAGGATCACCCCGACCTCACCCCGAAAGTCACTATCGATCGTCCCCGGCCCATTGAGCACCGTCAGCCCTTGCTTCCAGGCCAGGCCGCTGCGCGGTCGCACCTGCGCCTCCCAGCCCGGAGGAATCTCGAGGCGAATGCCGGTGGGTACGAGCCGGCGCTCTCCTGGCGCGAGGGTGACGTCCTCGGCAGCCCGCAGATCGAATCCGGCGGCGCCGGCGGAGGCTCGCTCCGGCACCGGCTGACCGCCGAGGGTGACGACGCGAACTGTCAGCGGCGCGGTCACGATGTCGGTGGTGGCCGGAAGACGGAGCGCGACAGGTTCTGCGGCACCGTCGGGTCGAAACCCGGGCCGGACGGGTTGCCGCCCGGCTGACCGCCGGGATTGCCGCCGGTGTTGGGATTGCCGGTTTCAGGGTTGCCCGGCGTGGGGTTGCCCGGCCGCGGCTGAATCGGACGCGGCCCCGAAGGATTGCCGCCGGGATTGAACCCGGGTCGCGGACCACCGGGATTGCCACCGGGAACGAAGCCGGGATTGCCGCCGGGATTACCGCCGACGTTACCGCCGGGATTGAGGCCCGGACGAGGGTTACCGGCATTGCCTCCGGGAAGGATCCCCTGGCCCGGCTGACCGGGTTGCCCCGGCTGGCCCGGTTGGCCGCCGACATTTGGCGCGATATTCATCGGCGGCAGCATCATCTGGCTCTGCAGCTCCGGGATGAAGGGACGGCCGAGGGTCCGAATCTCGAGTCGCGGTAGGGTCTGGCCGGCGTTGCCGCCGGCGGTATTTCCGGCCAACCCTTGTCGCTGCATCAGGTCGGCGGTGAACTGCCATTCCTTGTAGCGGGTCTTGCCGAAGAAGCTCGACAGAGCTTCGTCCTCACTCAGGCTGTAGACCCCCAGAATCGGGCCCACGGTGACCTGCTTCGTCCGCGGATCGTTGCTCTCGCTGCCGAAACCCGCCGTCGGGCTGGTCTGCCCAGGGACGGAAGGATTGGGCACCAAGGCGGGAGCGTTGCCCTCGCCGGCGACCACCTGGCCACCACCGCCGCGGGAGAAGATCAATCCCCACTCGCCCCCTTCGGTCATCGGATCCTTCCATAGCTGGCGGATCGAGCGCGGCTTGATCTCGACCAGCTCCTTGAGGGCCGTGGGCTCGCGCGAGTAGCGCATGCGGAAGATTCGAATCGCCTCGGCATACTGCAAGCCGCGGCTGCGCAGCTCCTCTTCCTTGTCCTTCTTGATGCGGTAGCTCCACTGCGGCAGCGCCGCCGCCAGCAGGATGTTGAGCACCGTCACGGCGACCACCAGCAGGGCCAGGTTGTAGCCCCTCTGGCCGCGCCAGCGGCGGTCGAGGCCGGTTCCCCGGCGGCGGGCCAGGCGGCCGCGCATCACCATTCGTTGTAGGGCGTCCCATCGAGGGCGATCTCGGTGGAGCCCGAGCGCACGTCGTAGATTCCCGGGCCGCCGTCCTCACCGACCTCCGTTTCGGCCGGCTCGAAGTCGGGATCGGCCTCTTCGTAGAGCAGCTCCCAGGTCTCGACGCTCTTGGTGATCGGATCGGTCGGCACTTCCCGGAAGTAGCCGTCTTCGACCAGCACTTCGAGGGTCGAAGGAAAGTAGCCCTTGTCGCCGCGGTACTGGTCGAGCACATCCCGAATGCTGTGCAGATTGGTGCGCAACACCGCCTCGTTGGCCTTGCGCGGCGTGTCGCGCAGAGCGGGCATGGCGATCGCCGCCAGAATCCCGATGATCGCCACCACGATGATCAACTCGAGCAGGGTGAAGCCCCGCTGTGAGCGGCTTCCCGCCGCCACCGTGCGAACTCGTCCGTGTGCCCGTCTCATGATGCCTTCTCTCCTCGCCGACGCCCTACCACTCGCTGTAGGGAATGCCGTTCAAGCCGACCCCTTCGGACAAGGAGTAGACGTCGTAGACGTTCTCGCCGCCCCACGAAGAGGCGTCGACGTCGTCCTGATAGCTGCGTAGGCCCCACTCCTCTTCGCCGGTCATGGGGTCGATCGGAATGCGGCGCAGGAAGCGGATCTGGGTGTCGATCTGGCCGACGATCTCGATGCCCTCGATGAGCACCTCGAGCTCCTTGGGATAGCCGTCCGTCCCCAGGTCGATGGGAATGAAGCCGCTGTCGCTGTAGCGCTTGTACTCGTCGATGGCACCCCGCATCTCGCGCAGGTGACCGCGCAGCTCCATCTCCTTGAGGCGCTTTTCGGTGAACTTGACCGTCGGCAGGGTGACGCTGGCGAGAATCGCCATCAGCGCTACCACGATGATCAGCTCCACGAAGGAGAAACCGCTCGCCTGCCGCCGCTGTCGCATCGTCCTACCTCATTCTCAAGGGCGCGGCCGTTCGCGAAATTCCGGATCGCGGCGCGGCGGTACCTCGGCCTCGGCGTCGACATCGATACGCGCCTTGCCGGTCACCCGGGTCGCCAGCGGAGCGAGCTGCGGGTCCATCGCCTCGGCATCGAGAAAGTCCACCCAGGCGGGACCCTCGCCGAGCGCGCGGAAGGTCAGGCGAGCCACCGTGCCCTGGCCTTCGACGCCCGGAACGGCGCCCAGCCGACTGGCCCCGATCACCACCCGACCGGCCTGCGAGGAGTCGGCCAGCACCTCCGCCTCGCTGGCTCCGCCGAGGAAGTCACCGGCCTCGATCTTCTCGAGGGCGAGCACTTCCGAGTCGAAGGACAGGGCGAGGGGCAGGTGTGAGATCGGGCGCGCCGCCTCGGCCTGCACCCGCACCTCGAAGACGTCGCCCGGCAACACCGTCAGCCAGCGCGGCGCCAGCCAGAGGCGGACCTCCGACGCACCGCTGGCGGCGTTGCCGCTAGCGCTGTCGGAGGCCTCCGCCAGCATCGACGTCGTCACCACCTCGGCGGAGCCGTCGAGCAGGTTGGCCTGACCGCGGAAGGGATCGATCTCCGGCCGGAAGGGCACCGGGCCGTCCTCTTCCTCTTCGTCGTCCACCGGGTTCTGGCCCGGGAAGCCCGGCGACGGCACCAGGTCGATGCCCTGCGGCAGCGGCTCCTTGGTCTCCGGCTGCTGGCCCTCGCGCAGACCGCGCGGCAGACGCTGAATGCGGCGCCGCATCATCTCCTGGAGCTCCTCCGGCGTGCTGCCGTCGTCGAAGGGTCCATCGACGTTCGACTCGACCCGCGGACTGCCGCCGCGGAAGGTGATGTTGGACTCGGTTCCGACCCAGATCGGCAGCAGGTCGTCCTCGGTGATCTCGGCGTTGCGCACGATGTGCGGCGTCAAGGTCAAGATGACGTCGGTGCGATTGCGGTCGGCACGGCGACTCTTGAATAGCTGGCCGAGCACCGGGATGTCCGACAGCCCCGGCACGCCGGACTCGTTCGAGCTCTCGTCGGTGCGCAGCAGCCCGGCGAGGAAGTTGGTTTCGCCGTCCTGCAAGCGAATCACCGAATCGATGGTACGGGTCCCGATACGCGGCTGCTGCTGGCCGCCGGAGCCCTCGATGAAGCCGTTGATGTTGCTCACCTCGACCCGCACCTTGAGGGTGACCTCCTTGTTGTGGTGCACCCGCGGCTCGATCTCGATGGTGATGCCGACCTCCTGGTACTGGAAGGAGGTGATCGGCACGATGTTGCCACCCACCGTGTTGGCGGTATTGAAGGTCGTCACCGGCACCGGCACCCGATCACCGATCACCAGCCGAGCCTTCTCCCCTTCGGTGATGCGGAGCTGGGGCCGGGCGAGAAGCTGGGCGCTCGAGCTCTGCTTGATGAAGCGGTAGATGATGCTCGGGATGTTGAGGGTCCAGTTGTTCTGGTTGAGGAACTCGATGTCCGAGAAGCGCAGCACGTTGTTCTCGGTGCCGGTATCGAGACTCTGGGTGATCGAGTAGGGATCGAGGGAGACTCCGAGATCGCGCAGCGAGGTGGTGTCGAGCTGCATCAGCTCGACATCGATCACCACTTCCGCCTTGGCCTTGTCATTGGCCTCGATGATGCGCTCGGCGACCTTCACCTTGTCCGCCGTGTCGCGCAGGATGATGGCGTTGAGCTGTTCGTTGGTGGCGATCTTCTTGGCGTCCACCAGGCTACGCAGGATGGTCATCATGTCCTTCACCTCGGAGTTCGAGAGGAAGAAGGTCTGGATGACGAGATCCTCGTAGGTGCGCCGGTTCTGCGGCGTGTCGGCGGCGATGATGATGGTGTGCTCGTCCTGCACCTTGTAGAAGTGACCGGCGGCCCGCATCAGAGTTTCGAGGGCGCTCTGGGCGGTTACCTCCTCGAGCTCGATGGGGATCTCCGTGTCCTTGAGGTTGGGGTCGAACAGCACGTTGATGCCGAAGGCCTTGCCGAGGGCGCGATAGATCTTGAAGATCGACGTCGGGTCCGGGAAGTTGAGGGAGATCGGCTCGTCGGAGCGTGGATCGAGCACCGGCGGCTGAGGCCGGCTGCCGCTGTTCTTGCGCTTCAGGGCGGCCAACGACTGCGGCCCGCGGCCGGCCGCCGCGGCCTCCAAGATCTCGCGCACGTTGAGCAGCTCGGCCTCGGCGTACTGATTGGTGGGATCGAGGGCCACCGCCTCCTGCAGCTCCACCAGGGCGCGCTCCCAGACCTCCGCGTCCTGGTACTTCTTGGCGCGCTCGAAGTGCATCTGGGAGGCCTTGATCTTGGCGCGCAGCAGCGCCGAGCGGTGGCGGATGTTGCCGGGGTCTTCCTCGACGGCCCGCATGTACTGCACCACGGCCTCGTCCCAGTCGCCGACCTCGGAGGCGATCTCCGCCGACCGCGAGCTGCGGTGGCTGGTGCAGCCGCCCAGGGTGAGAGCCAATAACAGCCCCATGGAAATCAAACAGCGGGAACGGTTCATGCTCATCTCCCGAAGGTGGTCTCAGCGCCCGCCGCCAGCCGCTTGGCCGGTTCGTCGGGGAAGTCAATGTACTTGATGTCTACGGATTCCAGGCCGATCGCGTCGATGACGAACTGTTGCTCGAGCACGTCGCCCTCGAGGGCATTGATGATCTCGTCGCCCTCGGCGAGCACCGCGATCTTGCGCCCCGAAGGCCCGAAGCTACCCAAGAACTGATAGGGGATGGCCGGCGGTCGCGGGCTGGTGTCGACGACCCGCGGCTCCGGCCGGCGCACCGGCGTCGTCGGCCGCTCGATCGCCGGCCGCGGCGGCGGGGGCGGAGGCGGCGGATCGTAATAGCGGAACGGGTCACGCCCGGGCGAATAGTCGCGCGCCTCGGCGGTGAGCTCCTCGATGGAGAGGGTGGCGATGCGATCGGCGCCGGTGATCTCCTCCAGTCCGCTCGAGAAATCGAGCGGACGCGGGCCTCCGGAGCCACTCAACCAACCGCCACCGTAGCGCCAGGCGACGACCAGGACGAGGAAAACCAGCAGGCCGACCAGGACCTTTCGTTGCTGTTCTTCCCTCATCCCTCCACCTCCTCCGGATTCTCCACCGGAGCGTTTTCGGCCACCGGCACCGGATCGACCGGCTCGATCTCGAGAGTCGAAAACAGGGTCGAGATCTTGAGGTCGATATTGAGCAGCGCTTGATCCGAACCCTGCAAGGTGACCTGCTCGAGGGTGAGGAACGAGTCCGATAGCTCGAGCAGATTGATCAACCGCCGCAGGCTGGCGTAGGAGCCCTGAACGCTGAACACGAAGGAACGCTTGCGCAGTCCGAAGTCCTCGATCACCTGATTGGGGTAGCTGATCGATCGCGGATCCAAGCCACAGGTCTCGGCGAGATCCTTGACCTCGGCGATCAGCTTGGTGAGGCGCAGGTTCTCGGTCGACAGGCGGTCGCCGTGGAACTCGTCGAGGTTGTGCCGCGCGGTGCGGATCTGGCGAACGCTGCGGTCGAGGGTGGAGCTCTGCCGCTGCACCTCGCTGAGGACCTGCGTGGCGCGGTCGAGGGAGCGCGCACCACCCTCCGCCTGGTCGGCATAGCGGCCGCGATAGATGCCCAGCGCCACCAGCGCCACCAGCAGCAGGATCAGGGGCGGCAGCCAGAGCAGCAGCCGCGATCGCCAGAGATCTCTCGAGGCGCTCACGAGCTACTCTCCGCGACCTGCTCGAGCTGTTCCGCCGCCACCCGCGGCAGGTAGACGACGTCGAGCGAGAAGTAGGACTGGCCGGCGTCGCGCGACTCCGAGTAGGGATTCGGGTTCTCGAAGGCGAGATCGCTGAACAGGCGGTCGATGAGCTGCTCCATGGCACCGTCGGAGCGACCGATGGCCTGGATTCGGAGCACCACCTTCTCGCTGTCCCGCGCCGGCTGGCGACGCCGGTTGGAACGCCGCTGTTGGCGCTCGACGGCCGGGTTGAGGCTGAGCAGTCGAACGTCCGCCGGCAAGATATCCGACAGGCGATCGAACAGCAGGCTCCAGCCGAAGGTACGCTCGGAAATTCGCTCGTTGAGGTAATCGATGGACTCGTTCTGGTTCTCGAGGTCGACCAGTCCGAGCTCTTCCTGCAGGGCGGCGATGCGCTCCTTCTCCTGATCGATCTGAGCTTCGAGCTCGATCAACCGTTCGCGCTGATCCTCGCGGCCCGAGAAATAGCTCCAGTAGAGCCCCGCAGCGAGCAGCGCCAGGGACACTCCGAGGACCCACAGAATCGAGGTGATGCGCACCACCGGACGAGCGTTGACGAACGGCTCGCGGGCCAGATTGGGCATCATGCCACCGCCTCCTGGGCGGCACCGTAGAGGGCCGCGATGTCATGACCGGAGAGCTCCGGTGAGAGGCCGACGGAGGCCGGCAGATGACGCGCCGAAAAGGCTTCGGCAGGATGATCGAAGCCCTCCGAGAGCCAATCGACCCAGGATCCCTCGAGGCTCGCCGGCGCACACAACACCAGGCGATCGATCGGAAAGCCCGGCACGCTGCGGTCCAGGTAGTCCCGGGTCAGGCGCAGGTCGCGGACCACGAATCGGGCATCGGAGGTGCCGGCCTTGAAGCGATGCAACACCGGCTCACCGTCATGGGCGAAGACCAGCGAGTAGCCTTCTTCCTCGACGAAGGCGAGCACCGTGCCGCCACCCTGGCCACCGGGCCCGAGGGCCGACAGGGCCGGCAGGCTCGAGTTGGTGATGCGACCGAGCTTGACGCCGGCCTTGGTGAAAGCCAGCTCGAGCTGCGACAGGACCGAGTCGAGGGCGAAGGCGACCAGTACCCGGAAAGCCTCCGATTGGCCCGGCAAAGGGGAGACGGAGACGCCATCGAGGCGCAGGTCATCGGGCGAGAAGGGCACCTGCTGCTTGAGCTTCCAGCGCAGCACCTCGTCGCGCTCGCGGGCGCCCCGGGGCAGGTCGTCGAGCTCCGCGAAGGCGACCCGCAACCAGGCGTCGGGCACCGTCAAGGAAGCCTCCTTGACCGCCCCCGAAACCCGCCCGACGAGCCGCCGCACGATGCCGTCGAAGGCCCCGACATCGGTCAGAGAACCGCCCAGCAGGCCGTCTTGGAAGGTCTCCGCCGGCAGCTCTTCGCTGTGGTACTCGCGAAACTGCAGGGCCTTGCCGGAGCGCACGAATCCGCCGTACACCAGCCGCGTGCGATCGACGGCGAAGGCGTGGGGCGGAGCCGGGACCGGGTCGAAGCCCAGCAGGCTCCTAGTCCACGAAGGTAACTTTATTGATTTCACGGAGAGTGGTGACTCCCTGCAGGGCCTTTTCGAGCGCCGACTCGCGCAGGAAGGTCATGCCTTCTTCTTTGGCCGTACGTTTGATTTCGGAGGCGGGCCGCCGCTCGAGGATGAGCTCGCGAATGTGATCCGACAGGTTGAGGAGCTCGGAAACGGCCAACCGGCCCAGGAAGCCGGTGCCGTTGCACTCCAGGCAGCCATTGCCCTCGTAGAAGGTGAAGTCGCCGTAGACGTGCGGGTCGAGGCCGCTCTGCTCGAGCAGCTCGCGGGTAGCTTTGGTCGCCCGTCGACAGTGGGGACAGATCTTGCGCACCAACCGCTGAGCCAGCACACAGTTGAGCGCCGACACGAAGTTGTAGAGGTCGACGTTCATGTTGAGGAACCGCCCCAGGACATCGACCACGTTGTTGGCGTGCACGGTGGTGAACACCAAGTGGCCGGTGAGGGCCGACTGGATGGCGATCTGGGCCGTCTCTTCGTCCCGGATCTCGCCAACCATGATCTTGTCCGGGTCGTGGCGCAGGATGGAGCGCAGCCCGCGGGCGAAGGTCAGCCCCTTCTTCTCGTTCACCGGAATCTGGGTGATGCCCTTGAGCTGATACTCGACCGGATCCTCGATGGTGATGATCTTGTCTTCCGCCGACTGGATCTCGGAGAGACAGGCATAGAGGGTGGTGGTCTTACCGGAGCCGGTGGGACCGGTGACCAACACCATGCCGTAGGGCTCGAGGATGAACTTGCGCAGCTTCGCCATGGTCTCGTCGTCGAAACCCAGGATGTCGAGGCGCAGGTTCTTGAACTCCTCGTTCATGGACTCCTTGTCGAGGATACGGATGACGCAATCCTCGCCATGAACGGAGGGCATGATCGAGACTCGGAAGTCGATGGTCCGGCCGCGCAGACGCAGCTTGAAGCGGCCGTCTTGCGGAATCCGCTTCTCGGCGATGTCGAGCTCCGCCATCACCTTGATGCGGCTGATGATGGTCTGGTGATGGCGCTTGTCGATCGGCTCCATCGCCTGGTAGAGGACGCCGTCGATGCGGTACTTGATCACCACCTCGGAGTCCCGCGTCTCGATGTGGATATCGCTGGCGCGGCGCTGGATGGCGTTGAACAGAGTCGAGTCGACGAGCTTGATGATCGGACTGGTGTCGGAGGTGATGCTGTCGATGGACAGCACTTCCTCGCCCTGCTCGTCCTCCTGCACCAACTGCATGCGGAAGCCTTCGGTGGCTTCGTCGAGCACCCGCTGGGCGCTTTCCGACTTCTGGAGGATCTCCTCCACCGCCGAGCGCACCCCGACCTTGACGTCCACCGGCTGACCGAGCTGCATCTCGAGCTGATCGAGCTTGAAGACGTTCGAGGGGTCCGCCATGATCACCGACAGACGGCCGTCGAGCTGCTCCTCGGGCAGGAAGCTGAAGCGCAGCATCAAGTCGAAAGGGATCCGCCGGAAGAGCTCCGTGTCGATCCGGAAGGAGCCCATGTCGACGAACTCGAGGCCGTAGCGCTCGGCGAACTCGATGGCGGTACGGCGCTCCTCCGCCAGCCGCGCACGGCCTCCCTGGCCTTCCAGGGCCAGGGCCGGGTTCTGGTCGATCTCGAGAGTCATGGGCTCGACAATCCTCTAAGTAACCGATCCCATCGCTCCGAAGAGCGGCAGGTAGATCGAGATGAGCAAGATGGCGATGATGACTCCCAAGAAGACCAACATCAAGGGCTCGATGAGGGTCAGGATGCGCTGCAGCCGCGTCTCCACCCGCTGATCGAACAGATCCGATACGTTGGTCAACATCTCGTCCAGGGAGCCGGTCGATTCTCCCACCTTGATCATGTCGATGGCCATCGCAGGAAAGACCCCGCTGGCTTCGAGGGCGGCATAGAAAGGCTCACCCTCGCGCACCTTTTGAATGTTGGGCTCGAGACCGGACCGCACGCTGGCATTGCCGACCGCCGAGACGGAGATCTCGAGGGCCGGAACCAGCGGCATGCCGCCGCTCAGCAAGGTGGCCAGGGAACGGCAGAACTCGGAGAGGGAGAACAGACGCAGGACCTGGCCGACGAGCGGTAATCGAAGCTTCCAGCGATCGATCGCCTCGGCCCCGGAGGGCAGCCGCGACCAGCGCCGGATGGCCCAGAAGCCGGCGACCACCGCCAGCACCATCCAGGTGCCGTTGGGGAGCAGGAACGGTTTCTCGGCGGCAAAGCCAGAAGCGCCGAGCAGCGCCCGGGTGACCCACGGCAGCTCCGTGTCCATGCTCTCGAAGAAGGTCGAGAACTTCGGCACGACGTAGAACGTCACCACCAGGATCATGACGATCGACAGGCCGACCAGCACCGCCGGATAGACCAGCGCCGAAACGGTGCGCCGGCGCGCCTCGAGCACCAGGGTCTGGTAGCGAATGAACCGCCGGATGACGGCTTCGAGCTCGCCGCTACGCTCGCCGGCTTTCAGGGTCGGGGCATAGAGACGCGGAAAACGGTCGCCGTAGCCGGCGAAGATCTCCGAGAGATCCTCGCCCGAGCGCACCCGCTCGCGAACCTCCGCCAGCACCGGACGAAAAGCCGCATCCTCCATTCGCTCGAGCATCAGGTCGAGGGCCTGGAGGAGCGGCAAACCGGCCTTCAGCAGGGCCGCGAGCTCCTGGTTGAAGATCAGGAACTTGTTGGCCGGGATCTTCTTCGGCCCCTTGCCGATGAAGGGCAGGTTGAGCTCCAGACCCTTGCGCCGCACCTCGAAGACGTGAAAGCCGCGGCGCTCGAGATCCTGCCGCAGAGCCGTCTCGTCGGTGGCTTCGAAAGGACGCTCGAGGATCTTGCCCTCGGCCGTTCCGACGCGGCAGACGAACTCCACCGTCTACTCCTTCTCCAGCGGCGCCAAAGGCGTGCGCATGCGGCCGGTGACGGCCACCATCAGGGCGCTCTCGCTGGTCTCCGTGGCGGCCAGACCGAGGATCGTGGTCTTGCCCAGGAAGAGATTGAGATTGGTGTGGATGAGGGGCTTGCCATCGGCCGTCTTCTCGACCTTGAAGTCGCGCAGCTTGAGGCGTTGGTTGCCGAGCACGGTGCCGAGGTGGAAGACCACCGAGAAGCCGCGGCCGAGGTCATAGGTGACCTCTTCCCCTTCGAAGGTCTGCAAGCGCGAGCGCGCCACCAGCTGAAAAGTCTCGTAGCGCAGTAGCTGGCGCAGACGCCCTTCGAGGGCCGCCGGCACCTCGCGCTGCTTGGTGCCTTCGGGCCGCGTCTTGGTGAAGGCTCGCAGCACCACCACCTCGACTTCGAGGGGCATCGCCGGATGGTCGAAGTTGCGCAGGCGCGGGATGATCTGGCCGAGGGCCGCCAGGCTGTCGCGCACCACCAGGGTGTTGCCGCCGGGCTGAATCTCCACCGAGCCGCGCGGCGACAACAGCGGTTTCACCAACTCGAGGGCCTCGCTCGCCAGCTTGTGCTCGAGGGTGAAGGCGTGAAGCCGCAACGCATCGCCCACCGGCAGCCCTTCGTCCGGCGCCGGACTGATGCGCGATGGGCGCTGCTGCTGTGCGCTGCTCGCCGTCGCCAGCAGACACACGGCCAGAATCACGAGGAAAGTGCGTCGAACCAACATAGAGCTCGTCGGAAGGAAACCAGGCCCGGTCTAGACGTCCAGCGTCTCGTGAACGACCATCACGACGTGCAGGTCGTCCCCGGCGAGCTGGTAGACGCTGGCCGCTTGCGGGCTCTGCAGCTCGTCGAACACGGGCATCTCGTCCAGCGCTTCAGCGGCCGGTCCGTTACCCGGCACGGCGAGCCAATGTTCGGTCGGCAAGATCGGCGGCTCCCAGATCACCGGCGCGGTCTCGCTCACCCAGGGGCCGGTCTCGCTGGCCACCATCTCGCCGGCCGGGGAGATACCCGAGGGGGTCCCGGAGCCGAGCGTCACCAAAGCAACCGCCAGACCGGCGGCGGCGGCGAAGCGCGGCCAACCGGCGGCCGACGCTTCCGGACGCACCCGCTCGCCACGCCGCATGGCGGTGACCGCTCGGCGCATGTCATAGGCGTCTGCGAGATCCGTCAGATCGTCGCTCAACGGAGCGAGAATCGCCAGAGGATCGGCGGCGGCCGCCCGGCCATCGCAGTCGGCACAGCTCGCCGCGTGCTCGAGGGCTTCCTGCCAAGCCGCCTCGGAGGCCTCCGTTTCGACCATCTCGAAACGCTGTTCCGTCAGCTCCGTCCAGTTCGGACAGCTCATGCGCGCTCCTCCTGATAGCCCTTCACCGGGGCATATTCGGGATAACGCCGCACCAACTCGCGGCGCAGGATCTTGCGGGCATTGAAGAGGTGATTGCGCACCGTCGACTCACGGCACTCGGCGATGCGCGCCACCTCCTGCGACGACAGACCCTCGACCTCGCGGAGGACGAAGACCAGCCGTTGTTTTTCGGTCAGCGAACCGGAGAGGTTGCGGAAGATGTCCATCACCTCGTCCTGGCGCAGCTCGCGAGCGGCGCTCGGTCGTTGGCCGTCGGCCACCTGACGCAAGTGCTGCTGCATCGGCTCGGCGGTGCGTTCGCGGCTGCGCCGGGAGCGCAGGTGATCGATCGCCAAGTTGCTCGCGATGCGGTAGATCCAGGTGTTCGGGCTCCACTTGTCGTCGAACTTGAGGCGGTTCTCCCAGACCTTGAAGAAGGTCACCTGAACCACGTCGCGGGCTTCTTCTCGGTCCCCGAGAATGCGGTAAACAAGCTGGACCAAGGGCTTGGTCTTGCGCCCGATGAGCTCGTCGAGGGCCGTCTCGTCGTCCTGCCGGAGGGCGTGCAAGAGGTCACGGTCGGAGGCTTCCACGAGGGAAGCGCGGTGGCGAGTGGCGGAATAGACGAGTTGCGGCATGGTCATCGAGGCTCCTGTGCCTATATACGACGGCTTCGGCCAGATCGTCCAAGCACCTCAGCCGGCTACCGGCCGAGGACCTCGGCCGGCCCCAGGAAGCGCCCGCATTATACTGCCCGCGCCTTCCGAGACGCCGTCATGTGGATCCTCTACCAGGTCGCCCTCGCCCTCCTGCTGTTGCTGGCATTTCCCTTCCTCTACCTGCGCCGCGGACGCCACTATGGGCCGACCCTGGCGGGGCGCCTCGGTCGGTCTCTGCCGGATCTCGCCGACAAGCATCGCGACCCCCTCTGGATCCACGCCGTCTCGGTCGGAGAAGTGGGGGTGGCGAAGACCTTCATCGACGCCCTCGACGACGACCTCCCGCTGGTCCTCACCACCATCACTCCCACCGGCCAAGGGCAAGCCCGCAAGCAGCTCGCCGGGCGCGCCGCCATCGGCTATCTGCCCTTCGATCTCGCCTTTGCCGTCGAGCCCTTTCTGCGCCACGTCGAGCCGCGGGCACTGATCCTCACGGAGGGCGACTACTGGCCCCTGGTGCTGCGTGCCGTGGCGCGACGCCGCCGTCCGATCGCGGTGATCAACGGTCGCGTCGGCGACCGCAGCTACGCCCGCATGCGACGCCTGCGCCCGCTCCTCGGACCGCTCCTCGGTCGCGTCGAGCGCTTCGCCGTCCAAAGCGCCGGCGACCGGCAGAAGCTGCTCGACCTCGGCGTCCCGGCGGAGCGCCTTCGGGTGACCGGCAACCTCAAGTTCGAAACCGCCATCCCACCGGCCCTCCCGGAGCTCGAGGAAGCGCTCCTCGGGCTCGCCCAGGCACGTCCCATTCTGATCGCCGGCTCGACCATGGAGGGGGAGGACGAGCTGGTGCTCGACGCCTTCGAGGCTGCCGGCGACGCCCTGCTGATCATCGCGCCGCGCCACCCGGAACGCTGGGACGAGGTCGAGCGGCTACTGACTCGGCGGGGCCGCCCCTTCGTGCGGCGCAGTCGCCTCGGAACCGCCGACGGCGACATCGTCCTGCTCGACAGCCTCGGCGAGCTCGCCGCTCTCTATCGGCTGGCCCTCGGCGCCTTCATCGGTGGCACCCTGGTGCCCACCGGCGGCCACAACCCCATCGAGCCGGCGCGCTTCGGCACCGCCACGGTGGTGGGGCCCTCGATGGAGAACTTCCGCCAGATGGCCCAGGACTTCGATCGCGCCGATGCCTGGCAGCGCGCCGCCGACGCCGCCCACCTGGGCGAGATCTGGCGCCACTGGGTCGCCGACCGGGCGAGCGCCCGAGCCCTGGGAGAGCGCGCCGCCGCGCTGGTGGAGTCGAACCGCGGAGCCCTCACCAAGACCCTCGAGTGGATCGCGCCGGTGCTGGCGCCGACGCCCGGCAAGGGACAGCCCTCGGACCGTCCATCATGAGCCGGGACTCCCTGACTCCGACGCCGCCGACCTCGCCGTGGCAGCGTCTCTACGGTACCGCCCACCGCTGGCGCGAGGCCTGGTACCGCCGGCGCGCCGATCGCCTGCCACGACCGGTGATCAGCCTCGGCAACCTGCACTGGGGGGGTACCGGCAAGACGCCTCTCACCGCCAGCCTCGCCGCCTGGCTGAGAGACCAGGGGCAGCGAGTCTGCATTCTGTCGCGCGGCTACGGTGGCGGCGGCGAGGGAGTACGCGTCGTAAGCCGAGGCGAGGGCCCGCTGCTGGGTCCGTCCGTCGCCGGTGACGAGCCGGTGCTGCTCGCCGACGCCCTACCCGGTGTCGCCGTGGTGGTCGAGGCGCAGCGCTACCGCGCCGGCCTCTATGCCCTCGAGCGCCTCGAACCGACGCCGGACCTGTTCCTCCTCGACGACGGTTTTTCCCATCTCGCCCTGGCTCGCGACCTCGATCTGCTGGTGCTGCCCGCGGCGGATCCCTTCGCCGGCGGTCGTCTGCCGCCCAGTGGTCGCTTGCGGGAACCGCTGGCTTCAGCGCGCCGCGCCCATGGCGGGTTGGTCACCGGCGCCGCCGACAACGTCGCCGAGGTGGCGGCGGGACTCGCGCCCTTCGGCTTCACCGGACCGGTGTTCGCGGCCCCGACCCGTCTCGACGCGGTGCGCCGCGACGACGGCACGCCCCTCGACCCGCAGTCGACGGTCGTCGCCGTCGCCGCCATCGCCGGTCCGGGACGTTTCTACGAAGCCGCCGAAGGCCAAGGCTTCCACCTCGCCGAACGCCTCACCTTCGGGGATCACCACCCCTATCCCGAAGTCAGTCTGCGGAAGATCCGAGCCGCCGCCCAGAAGCACCGAGCCGACGTCGTCCTGACCACCGAGAAGGACGCCGTCAAGCTGCGCGGCCGCCTCGAACTGCCCCTCGCCTACCTGCCGATTCGAGCCGAACCGGAAGCGGCCTTTTGGGAATGGTTGGGATCCCGGCTGGCGGAGTGGAAGGCGCCGCCGGGCTGATTACTCGAGGGCGAAGAGGGGGTCGCCGCCATCGACGGCATCGCCGGCGGCGACGTGGAGCTTCTTGACCACCCCGGCGGCTTCGGCCTGGATCTCGTTCTCCATCTTCATCGCCTCGAGCACCACGATGCCTTGACCGGCTTCGACCTCGGCCCCCTCCTCGACCAGCACCGCCACCACCCGGCCGGGCATGTAGGCCTCGACCACCCCCTTGCCCTGCCCTCCACCGGCCCCGAAGCCGTCGCCGGCGAGGGCCGAGAGAGGATCGAGCACGTCGACGGCGTCGGAGCCGTGGCGGGTGTGAACCCGGTAGCGGCTGCCGCCCTCGCGATGCACCGCGACCTCGTACTGGCCGGCATCGGTGCGCAGGCTGGAGAGGCCGTTGGCACCCGCCACCACCGCATCGATGCGGTAGGTGCGCTCGCCGAGGCGCACTTCGAAGACATCGCCCTGGCGCTCGATGGTGACCGACTCCTCGCGCTCACCGCTGCGCACGATCAACTCCATAGGGACCTCCCCAAGGCCTCGCGGCGACTCTGCTGGCGCCAGCGATCACGTTGGCCGCCCTCCCCCGACGACAGCTTCTGGACGCGTCCGTAGTGGGTCAGGGCCGCCGCCACCAGCGGCAGGTCTTCGAGACCTTCCGGCGCCGGCGGGGCGAGCTCGCCGGCCGCCAGCTTGCGATCGAGCATGCCGATATCGAGATTGCCGGTCACGAAGTCCTCGTCTTCGAGCAGGGCCGAGAACAGCGGCGCGGTGGTCTCGATGCCCTCGATGCGCAGCTCACCGAGGGCGCGCCGCAAGCGCGCCAGGGCGCGCGGTCGGTCCGCCGCCCAGACGATCATCTTGGCGAGCATCGGATCGTAGTGGATGGAGACTTCGGAGCCCTCGTAGACGCCGCAGTCGTTGCGCACGCCGAGCCCTTCCGGCCAGCGCAGCAGCCGGATCTTCCCCGGCGAGGGGGCGAAGTTGCGGAACGGCGCCTCGGCATAGAGACGCACCTCGATGGCGTGGCCGCGAATCCGGATGTCGTCGAGCTCCGGCGGCAGCGGGTCGCCCTCGGCGATGCGGATCTGGGCCTCGACGAGATCGACCCCGGTGACCATCTCGGTCACCGGGTGCTCCACCTGCAGGCGGGTGTTCATCTCCAGAAAGAAGAAGTCACCCTGGCGGTCGAGCAGGAACTCGACGGTGCCGGCGTTGGTGTAGTCGACCGCCTTGGCGGCAAGCACCGCCGCCTCTCCCATGCGCCGTCGCAGATCTTCGTCGACCACCAGCGACGGCGCCTCCTCGACCACCTTCTGGTGGCGCCGCTGCAGCGAGCACTCGCGCTCGCCGAGGGACACCACCTTGCCGTGGCCATCGGCCAGCACCTGGATCTCGATATGACGCGGCTCGAGGATGAGCTTTTCGATGTAGACCGAGTCGTCGCCGAAGCTGGCCGCGGCCTCGGAGCGGGCAGCGCGGTAGGCGGCCGGGAGATCCTCCGCCGCATGCACCTGGCGCATGCCCTTGCCACCGCCCCCGGCGGCCGCCTTGAGCATCACCGGGTAGCCGATCTGGTCGGCGAAGGCGAGAGCGCTGTCGAGGTCCGGCAGGGCTTCGTCGCCCCCCGGCACTACCGGCACGCCGGCGGCGATCATCCGCCGCCGGCTCTCGGTCTTCGAGCCCATCGACGCAATCGCTTCCGGCGGCGGACCGATGAAGGTCACCCCGTGCTGGCGACAGAGCTCGGCGAGCTCGACCCGCTCGGACAGAAAGCCGTAGCCGGGGTGGATGGCGTCGGCACCGATCTCGACCGCCAGCTCGACGATCGCCTCGGCCCGCAGGTAGCTCTCGCGCGACGGCGCCGGGCCGATCGGATAGGCCTCGTCGGCCAGCAGCACCGGCAGGCCGGCACGATCCGGCTCGGAATAGATGACGGCGCTGCGGATTCCCATCTCGGCGAGGCCGCGCAGGATGCGCACCGCGATCTCACCGCGATTGGCGATCAGGACTTTACGAAAGCGGCGAATTTCAGGACTCATGGGCGGGCGGATCTTAGCAGGACGAGTTCGGCCCTCAGCGCCGCCTTTCCGCTCTCCATTCACCGACTCGCCGCGAGGCGGCGTAGAAACCCGGCGGCCTAACCGCCGCCGGCATGCCGTTGGGCGGCGAGGGCACGCGCGAGGGTGCGCGCCAGCTCGGCGGCCGGTCCTTTACCCCAGTAGTGGACGAAGTAGAACGGCGGCGTGTCGCCGATCATGTGGTTGTGCAGGGCGACGACGTGGATGCCGCCCTGGCGCAGGGCCCGCAGGACCGGCTGGACTTCCTCGGCGGTCATGATGAAGTCGCCGTCCACCGAGGCCAGCGCGTCGCTGCCGGTGAACGCCGCCCAGGTCGCCAGGCCCATCGATCCCCCCACCGTGACGCCGTGCATCTCGCCCTGCCGGCCGATCACGATCTTGACCACGCCGTCGCGAGTGCGGCTGCCGTGGCCGATGATCTTCTCGAGTGCCTGGGCATCGATCTCGCCGTGTTGGGGAGTGCCGCCGCCAAAGCCCTGCGCCGGCCGCGGACGCTCGGCACGCACCCGTTTCACCGCATCCCAGACCGACCTCACCCCGGCGGCCAGGCGCTCCGCATCGCCCATCCCACCGATGTGCATGAAGTAGACCTTGGGCTCGTCGAAGAAGAAGTGGTTGTGAAGGGCCGTCACCTCGAGGCCGGCCGCGAAGGCGGCATCCATCGCGGGCGAAACCTCGTCCTGGAACACCACCTCGTCGCCCATCATCATGACGCCCGCGGGAGTCTCCTTGAAGGCCGCCCAGGAACCGAGTCCGGCGAAGGGCGGCAGCGGGCTGCCGTCGACCTGCACCACCACATCGGTGCGCGCCCAGCCAATGCGAACCACGCCATCGGCGGCGACCGTCGCCGGCACCCCGGCGGCCCGCGAGATCTTGTCGGCATCCAAGGGGGCCGGCGGAGCAGGTGCATCGGAGGCGGCGACCGCAACCGCCAGGAAGGCTCCGAGGAGGAGAGAAAGGGCGCTTCGCAGACTCACGGCATGGCCTCCTTGCCAGTCGGTTCGGAACGTTCTTCGCGGCAGCGGTGATCGATTCTACGCCCCGGGCCGGCGCGATCGATGCAACGAGATGGAACGCCCTAAAAAACGAATTTCATGTATTGTCGATTCGTACTTCCATCATGGTCACCCAAGAAATCCCCGTCCAGCGCTACGACGGCACGGCCCTGATCAACGTTCGCCTGCTCGAGAAGTCCGGCGAGCTGCTGCTCGCTGAAAAGCCCGGGCAGCCGATGGGCCTCGACGATCTGGCGCGCGTCCTGCGGCTGGTCGAGCTTCACGCCCTGTCCAACCAGGTCCTCTTCGACCGCACGGCGAAGAACTCGACGGTCGAGCACGCGCAGGAGATTCGCGGCCGGATGGCCGACCATCTCGGCAAGGGCGTGCTGCGAATCCACCGCTCCTCCGAG
Organism: Acidobacteriota bacterium; assembly: GCA_039028635.1. NCBI lineage: Bacteria > Pseudomonadati > Acidobacteriota > Acidobacteriota bacterium. Next base: position 8,875 of record JBCCHV010000012.1, on the reverse strand, counting down.
AAGGACGCCGTCGAGATCCTCGATCGCGGCATCGAGGCGATGCGCTCGTCGCGGCTCTTGATCCAGGAGTTCTCCTTCGATCGCGACATCGACCGCCAGGTCTCGGAGGAAGCGGCGACGGTCTTCCGCCGCTGGCTGGAGAGGGCCTGCAAAGAGCCCGAGGAGCGCCTCGCCGAAGTCGCCCAGGAGGCCGTCGAGGTGAACTTCCGCGGCGGCAAGTGCTTCGCCGCCATCGCCGCTTCGGGGCCGACCTTGGTGGGCCAGGCGATGGAGCTGTTCCGCCGTCCGGATCACGACGACCGCCTGCTGGTCAGCGCCCTGATCAACCGCTTTCGCCTCAACTACCTCAACCAGCTCGCCATCGACGACTGCGCCGCCTACTGTCCGGATCTGCCCTTCGAAAACCTCACTCGCGAGCACATGAAGCTGTTCGTCGACTACCTGGTGCGCGAGATGGTGGGCGATCTCGAGCAGCCGCAGCCGGATCGTCACCTGCTGGTTCGCAACCTCGCCGAGGACCTCCGGCTGCCGCCGGTCGGCCTCCTCCTCTTGATGAGCTGTCGCGAGAAGGGCGAGCCCCTCGAGCTGTTTCGGCGCGGCGAGCAGAAGCTCGGCGCCACCCAGGAGCTCAAAAAGCACCTGTGGGGCGTTTCGGCGAAGTCCCTGACCCATGGCGAAGTCGACGAAGAGGTGCAGGACATCTTCGCTCGCGAGTACGAGAAACTGGAGTACGAGTCGGTGCCCAGCGAGCCTCCGGGGCTGGTTCGACGCTACCTCCTGCCGACCCTTTCTTCGGCCATCGGAGGCGCCGGGACCTCCCTGGGGGACGATCTGGTGGGTCTCGTCACCGCCCTCTTCGCGAGCGGTTCGACGGCCCTGGTCAGCAACCTGCTGCAGCGCAAGGGGACCCCGTCCTACCTCACCCAGTACAACCGCTTGAAGCACGAGATCGCCAAGGGGCGCCACCTCCGCAAGCGCGGCGTCACCGCCCTGTCGGATCAGGTCGAGCGCGTCTTCAATCGCCCCCTGGCTTTGGCTTGAGCTCGGCCGGCAACGGCCGCCGCCGAGCGCGCAGCCACAGCAGAACCAGGCCCAGCGCCCCGAGGGCGGACCCTCCGAGGGCCCGGAAGAAGGGGGCTTTGTCGAGGGCCAGGCGGACGACGTGCTCGCCGGCCGGTACCTCGACCGCCAGGCGATGCAGATTCGCCACCTCGGTGGGAACCGGCGCGCCGTCGATGGTGGCCTCGAAAAGCGGCAGGTAGGCGCGCTGCCAGACCAACATGCCACCGGCCGGCGAGGTCACCTGCGCCACCAACTCGGTGGCCTGCTCCGAGATCACCGTCACCGCTCCCGACCCCGCTCGACGATCACTACCGCCGTCCCCCGCCACCACCGCCTGCTCAGCGGCATCGAAGCCCTCCCGGCGTAGCGCCCAAAGGGCCGCGTTCATGTGCGGAGCGCGCTCGACGGTGGTCGCCAGCACGACCGAAGGCGCGGCGCGATCGAGGGCGTAGACGAAGATCTCGCGGCCGTAGCTCGGCCGGTGATAGATCAGCCGGGCCAGATCGTCGTGAGGCCCTTCGAGGGGTCGGTGCAGGAGCAAGCGATCGACCCCCCAGGCGGTCAATAGCAGAAGCCGCTCGCGGTCCGACCCGGCTTGCTCGACAGCCCCCTGGGCCAGGCGGGTGTAGATCGAGTCGAGCCCTTCCGGTGACACGTTGAGGGCGAAGCGCCGCCCCCACAGGGCACCGGTGAAGGGGTAGAGCTCGTCGAAAGCGCGGCGCTCCCACCACAGGGAGCGGCTGTCCGGATAGTCGCCGTCGATCAAGGAAGCGGGCCCAAAGAGGTTGTCGTAGGCGCCGTGCACGGACAAGGCGTCGGGCGGCACCGCCGCCAGGATCGCCGGCGGCGTGCGGTAGGGGGCCGGGTCGTCGGTGGGGACCGCCGGCGCCAGGAAGAACAGCTGGGAGGTGCCGTGAAGGGCGAGCAGAAGGAGTGCCGCCGAGGGCCGTCGCCGGGTGAGCCAGGCGGCGGCGAGGAGCGCCCCGGCCACCGCCAAGGACAGCAGGCTGAGGCCGGACCAGCGATCTCGCTCGTTGGCGACGAAGACCTCCGGAAAGTCGGCCGGAATGAGCTCCCGGAGGAAGCCGAGGGCAGCCCCGGGGGCGAGGTTGAGCCACAGCAGCAGTGCCCCGGCCAGTAAACCGAAGAGGCCCAAAGGCCACACCACCCGACGCCACCGTCCGGCCTCGCCGAAGGCACGCTCGAAGCCGAATCCGGTGAGGACGGACGCCCCCAAAGCAACCGCCAGCCAGAGCTTGATCGGATAGCGCAAGGCGTTCGAGGGCCCCAGCGAGAGCAACCCGTCGGCGATCGGATTGAAGCGGCCGAGGGCGAAGAAGACTCCGCCCGCCACCACCCCCCAGGCCCACAGCTCGGCGCGCCAAGTGGGCCTGGCGCGGCGCGGCCGTCCGGCGGCCCACAGCAGAGCCCAGGCGAGCGCCCCGGGATAGAGGGTGAAGAAGAAGGCCGGCGTGTCGGTATAGAAGGCGTGGCCCCAGAAGGTGCCGCCACCGACCACGTCCGGGCGTCCGAAGGCGAAGGGCAAGAACCACTCGAAGACCTGCCGCGGGTCGAGGCTCGCCACCGAGCGCAGAAGCTCCTGATAGCCGAAGTAGCCGCGGTAGGAAAGCGGCAGGATGCGCAGCAGCTCGGTGATCTGGGGAAGCGCCAGCAACGTGCCGCAGGTACAGGCGGCGAGCAGCCGGAGGGCGGGCTGCCAAGGCGACCGGGGCAGCGCCGTGGCCGCCGCCGTCAAGGCCAGGGCGGCGGTCAGGAGCGAGGTCACGGGATCCCCCGCCACCACCGTCAGGGCCCACAGCAGCGCGGTGGCGACGAGCGCCCCACGGCTGCCCCGGACGGTCCGCAGGGCGGCCGAAGCCAACGCCGGCGCCAACGCCGCATAGGCCACCAGGTTGTAGAAGTTGAGGAGAGAAAAGGTCCAGCCGGAGAAGCCATAGCAGGCCGCCGCCACCCAGGCGCCGCGGCGCGACAGCCCGACGGCTCGCCCGAGGCTGGCCATCGCCCAGGGGGCGAGCAGCAGGTGAAGCCAGAAGTGCGCATTGTGGGCCCACAGCAACGGGGTCCAGCGAAGCAGCAGGTTGTCCGGATAGAGGGCGACGGCGTTGGGGTTGGCGAGCAGCGGCTGGCCACCGGCGCGATAGGGATCGAGCCACGGCAATCGCCCCTCGGAGAGCGCCTCCGCCTGGGCCTGCTTCATCTCCAGGTGGGTGTTGAAGACGTCGCGCAGGAAGAGCGTCTCGCTACCCAAGATCAGCGGCAGAGCCCAGAGGAAGAGCAAGCCGACCACCGGCCAGGCGAACAGGTGGCGCTTCACCCGGCAGCCCTCCGATGACCGAGGGGCCAGGCGAGGGTCAGAATGCCCAGCAGCGTCGCGACGGAGGCGCCGGCGGCGAGCATCTCCGGCCGCGACGACACCGTGACCTCGACGCGATGGCGCCCGGCAGGCACCTCGACACCGAGGAGCAGCAGGTCGACCGGCACGGTGGCCAGGGGACGGTCGGCGATGCGGGCTCGGTAAAGGGGCTGGAAGGCGCGCCGCAGTACCACCAGGCCGCCCTCTCCCTCGACCTCGAAGACCAACCGATCTTCCGCCTGGGAGACCAGCTCGACCCGCCCGGAGCCGTGCGCCACCGGCCGTGGAGCGGTCACGACGGCGAGCGGATCGAGGCGCTGGCTGGCGGCGATCAGGGCCTGGGGCCCGGCCGCCACCGCGACCCGCTGCGGCCACCACAGCGCCGGTGCCGGCCTCTCGACCCGGTAGAGGCTGACCTCCCCCGACCGCTCGACCGCCGTCAAGCCCGAGGCCGGCGGCGGACCGCCGGCGATCACCGCCTCCACCCCGAGGCGCCGCAACCAGGCCTCCCGGGCGGTCGCCGGAAGCTGCGGCAGGTTGATCAAGAGGCGCGTCGAGTCCGGCGAGACCAAGCCATCGAAGTCCACCGCCAGGGGATAGCGGAAACCGCGCTCGACCCCCGGCACGCGATCCAGGTCGCGCGCACCGAGCCGTAGCCGAGCCGCCACCGCGCTGTCTTCCGGGCGATAGCCGAAGCCACTGCGGAACGGATCCTCGGCCGCCGCGCTGACCAGCGCGGCGCCGGCCGGGAGGGTCGCCTGCCACGGCGAAGGCTGGCGATAGGGGGCGGCCTCGTCGGTCATCACCAAGGGCGAAAGCAACAGCACCGACACCAGCTGACAGAGAGTCCAGGACGCCGCCATGCGCCGGCTCGCCAGCTCCCCCAGGAGCAGCGCGATGGCGGCCGCGAAGAGCAGGCTCCAGGCCCACAGCTCGGCCTGCACGGCGGCCGTCTCCGGCGGCAGGCCGGGGCGGATCCAGGGCGCCAGGAAGGCAGTACCCCGCAGCATGAAGAAGGCCGCCGCGAGCAAACCGCCGAGACCGGCGAAGCGCAGCACCAGGCGCAGCCGGGCGGCATGGCGAAGGGCCGCTTCGAGGCCGAACCCGGCGAGCAGCGGCAGCGCCAAGGCCGGCCAGAAGAGCAGCTTCTCGGGATAGCGGAAGAGCCCCCCGGAGATCGCCGCCAGCAGCGGTCCACCCCAGCAGGCCGCGACCAGGCCGGCACCGGCGAGCAGTCCCCAGCCCCAGGCCCGACGCAGGCCGCAGAGGGCCGCCACCAAGGCCGGCAAACCGACGTAGAGGCTGAGGATCAACGGCACCCGCGGCATCGCCGCCGCCGACCAGAAGCCGTGATCGCCGAGGTCTCCGGGCCAGCCGAAGGGCAGCGGCAGAACGAGCTCGAGGAAGCGCAGGGGCGCCAGGCGGTAGAGGCCTGCGGCGGCGCCTTCGGCACCGGCGACGGCGCGGAAGGTGTCCGGCAGAATGCGCCCGAAGGCGACCAGCTGAGGCAAGGCGATCAAGCTCCCGAGGGCGAGGATCGCCGCCACCGAAAGCAGTGCCCGGCGCCGCCCGCGGTGCGCTGACAGCGTGACGCCGACGAGGGGCACGAGACCGAGGGCGACCACCTCCGGAGCCCCGGCGAGGAGCGCGAAGCCGAGGGCGAGGCCGGCGATCCCGAGGCCGCGACGGTCGCCGACCACGGCCCCCCACAGCACCAGGGGCCACCAGGCGGTGACGGCGATGATGTGATGGAAGCCGAGGGCGGTGAGGGTCCAACCGCCACCGCCGTAGGCGAGGGCGGCCAGCAGCACGGCGGGTGGAGCAAGGCCGAGGCGCCGGGCTAGGAGCGCCATCGCCGCGAAGGCCAGCAGCCAGTGGAGCGCATAGTGGAGGTTGAAGGCACTCCAAAAAGGCAGCAAACCGTAGAGCACGTTGCCGGGATAGAAGGCCGCCGCTTGCGGGTTGCCGCGGAACGGTTGGCCGAGGGCCCGGCCGCTCTCGAAGGCCGGTATGCGGCCCTCGGCGAGCTGGGCGGCGCCAAAGGCCTTGAGGGGCATGTGGACGGTGAAGACGTCGCGGTAGTAGAAGGTGCGCTCGCCGGTCGCCAACGGCACCGTCACCCACAGCCAGGCGGCCAAGGCCAGCACCGCCACCGCCAGCAGGAGCCGAGGGGACTCGGCCGGCCGACTCACGGCCGCCGCCGCCACAGGAGCAACCCCAGACAGGCGGCGAGGGTCGCCACCGCCGGCACGGCGGCGACCTTCTCCGGCCCGGAAGACACTGCGAGAACCACCCGGTGATCGCCGGCGGGAACGCGCACCCCGGTCAAGGTGAGGTCGACGGGCAGGGTGTCGAGGCGCTGCTCCCCGGAACGGGCCTGCCAAAGCGGATGGAAGGAACGCTGCACCACCACCAGACCGCCTTCGCCGCTGACCTCGAGCTCGAGGCGGTCGGGCCCGGAGGCCACCAGCCACACGCGACCGGCCCCCTGGTCGATGGCTTGCGGCGCCAAGGCCACGCTCAGCGGGTCGGCCCGCTCGGCGACCCGGCGCAGGGAGTCGAGCGGACCGTCGGTGGCCACCACCCGCCGCGGCCACCAGGCCACCGGGGCCGGGTTGTCGACCGCCGCCAGGATCGTCGGCACGCCGCCGCGCACCGCTGAGTCGAGGGTGCGCAAACCGGTGGTCGCAGGGGGCTCGAAGACCACCGCCGCTTCGACGCCCAGCGTCCGCATCCAGTTCACCCGCTGCTGCCAGTCCATGCGCGCCAGGTTGAAGAGCAGGAACGAGTAGTACTGCGAGCTCAGCCCCTCGATGTCGGGATAGAGCGGAAAGCGCAGTCCGAAGAGCAGGTTGGGCGCCGGCGCCAGATCGGCGGCCTCGAAGCGCTCGAGCAAGGCCTTCGAGCGGCCCTCGATGCGATACACCGGCGAGGGATGCCAGGGCGGGAAGATCAGATGCGAGCTGAACACGGAGGCGCCCGCGCCGACCCGCTGCGCCCACTCTCCGGGCTGTCCGTAGGGTGCCGTGTCTTCGGTGCGCAAGAGGGGCGTGAGCTGGAGCAGGGCGACGAGCTGCAGGGCCACCAGCGCCGTGAACCAACGGCGCCGGAGAGCGACCACGGCGGCCAGCAGCAGCGCGCCGCCGAGACCCAGGGCCAGCAACCAGAGACCGATCTGGGTCGACACCAGTTGCGGATTGATCACCGCCCCGTCCTCCACCAACCCGACCAGCGAGGCGCGCACCGACCACAGGACTCCGGCGAGGGCGAGGGCACCGGCACCGGCAACCGCCGCCAGGCGCCAACGCGGCCTCTCCTCGGCCATCACCCGCTCCAATCCCCAGCCGGCGAGCAGCGGCAAGGCGAGCGCATAGAGGAAGAGGAACTTCTCGGGAAAGCGGAACATCCCGAAGGTCAACGTCACCAGCAGCTCGCCGTCGAGGCCGGCGAGCCAGGAGAGCAGCAAACCGAGGCCCGCCAGCAGCGCCCAAGGGCGGTGACGGGGTGCCCCCTCGAGGGCTAACCAGAGCCCGACGATGCCGGCATACAGGGTGAGGTAGAAGGGCAGCTGAGGAGCCACCCCGGCGGCCCAGAAACCACTGGGACCGAAATCGATCGGCCGGCCGAAGGGGAAGGGAATCAACAGCTCGAGGTAGCGCCGCGGATCGAGGGTGTAGGTGACCGCCTGGCTGGCGAGCAGCCCGTGCCCACTGCGAAAGGTGAAGCCTCCGATGCGCAGGCTCGCCACCAGTTGGGGCAAGGCGATCAGGCCGCCGATCGCGGCCACCATCGAGGAAGCGAGCAGACCGCGGCGCACGCCGTGCCGCTCGATGGCGGCGACCAGCGCCACCAGCCCGCCGAGCAGAGCGGTCACCGGCTCACCACCGAGCAGGGCCATGCCGACCGCCAGACCACCCAAGGCCAAACCCCGCCGGCCCCCGCGCAGGACCCCCACGATCACCAACGGCCACCAGGCCGCCACGGTGACGATGTTGTAGAACGAAAGACCCGACAGAACCCAGCCCGAGCCACCATAGGTCAGCGACGCCAAGGTCGCCGCCCGCCACCCCTGTCCGAGCTCCCGGGCCAACGCGAAGAGGGTCAGCGCGGCGAGCAGCCAGTGCAGAGCGAAGTGCAGATTGAAGGCACTCCAGAAGGGCAGCAGGCGGTAGAGCAGGTTGTCGGGATAGAACGCCAGGGCGCTGGGATTGCCGCGAAACGGCTGACCCAGGCCCCAGGAATCGTTGAAGGCCGGAATCTCCCCCGCCGCCAGTCGTTCGGCACCGTAGGCCTTGAGCACGAAGTGATTCGAGAAGACGTCGCGGAAGAACAGCGTGCGCTGACCCAGGGCAAGGGGCAGGGTCCAGAACAGCCACAGCCCCAAGAGCAGAGCCCAGAGCACGATCAGGCGGCGCATGGCCGTGGACGGCGGGGTCATTTCGGCGGTTCCTCGATCTCCTTCGAGTGAAGGTCATGTCTACCACGGCCAGGCATGGGCGACGAAGCAGCCGCCAGGTGGCCGGCCATGGTGCACCGGGCCTTGACATTCCGTAAGCTTCAACTTACGGTAAGTCATGGCTTACGCACAGGTGCTGACCGCCCTCGCCGATCCGACCCGTCGCCGCGTCTTCGAAGCCCTGCGCGAACGGCCGCGGTCGGTCGGTGAGCTGGCACGCGATCAACCGGTGAGCCGACCCGCCGTGTCGCAACATCTCAAGGTGCTGGAAGCAGCTCGGCTGGTCGAGGTCGAGCCGCGCGGGAATCGCCGCCTCTACTCCTTGCGCCGTCGAGGTCTGGAGGAGCTTCGTGACTATCTGGACGGGTTCTGGAGCGACGTTCTCTCGGCCTACGGCAGTGAGGTCGCTCGCCGAACCCGACGAACCGAGGAGTGAAAGATGATCGAGCCGCTGATCAAGACCATCGAGGTGCCCTGCAACCAGGAAACGGCCTTCCGCATTTTCGTCGAGGACATGGGCCAATGGTGGCCCCTGGACAAGCGCTCGATGTCGATGAAGGACGGCCAGCCCTCCAAAGCCCTCGAGGTCGAGGCCAAACTCGGCGGCCGCATCGTCGAGATCGGCCATGACGAGCGCGAGCACCACTGGGGCACCTTTCGTACCTTCGAGCCCTTCTCCTACGTCGCAATGGACTTCCACATGGGCCTACCGCCGACCTCCGCCAGTCTGGTCGAGGTGCGCTTCACCGCCCAGGGGACCGGACAAACCGAAGTCGTACTGACCCAGAGCAACTGGGAAGGCTTCGGCGACCTCGCCGAGATGATGCTCCAGGGCTACGGTTCCGGTTGGGTGCAGATCTTCGAGCAGGGCTACAAGAACGCCTGCGTCGACTTTCAGCAGGACTCGCCCAACCAGCCGGGATAAAGCTCACAGTCGCTCGTGCGGCTCAGCCAGCGGATCCACCGCCGGCCTCCGCGAGCCG